>JBFZES010000309.1:0-4291 GCA_041306725.1 Spirochaetaceae bacterium
CCGCGTCGTCTATCCTGTATACAGCGACGAGAAGCACATAGGCAGCGTGGAATTGGGCGGATCCGTGGCAGCCATCGTTGAGACTATACGCTCTACCTTTGGCCTCGAATTCGCCGTCGGCATAAAGCCAGACGTATTCTCCGCGGCAGGCAGGCTGGCCGATGGCACCGACGATATATTAAACCGTGACGTGCAATACTACTCGTTCTCTTCCGAGCTCGCTAAGGCCGTCGCCGCCAGCGGCGCTTCCATAGGAACGGACGCGTTCGTAGGCGAATCCTCCTATACGCTTGGCTCAATACCGCTTAAGGATTACAGCGCCGCGGAAATCGGGCATGTATTGCTTATCGAGAATATTGACGCATCCAAGGCGGAGCTTCGATCTCGGATTATGGCCAGCGCCGCAACATCCGGCATCGTTATGCTGATAACGCTCGCTATCGTTATCGCGGTGACGGCCAGCTCGCTGCGTCCCCTGGATAACGTCGTGCTCGTGTCGCGGCGCGTCGCCTCCGGCGACCTGACCGTTCGTATAACGAGCCGCAGGAACGACGAAGCTGGAGCCGTACTGAACGCGGTTGATACCATGGTTCAGCAGCTCAAGGCTACCATGACGGAAATACGGCGTATATCGGAAGGGGTGGCGATCGGCAGCGCTGAACTATCCACCGCGTCCAATGCCGTGGCGCAAGGAGCATCAAGGCAAGCCTCCGCCGTCGCGGAGATTTCGTCGGCCATGGAAGAAATGGACGCTACGACGCGGCAAAACGCCGATAACGCCCAGACCACGGCGACTATATCGCAAGCCGTGGCCAAGAAAACGGTCGCTGGCCAGGAAATATTGAAGAAGACCCTATCCGCCATGAATTCCATAACTCAGCGCATTCAGGTCATCGACGATATTGCGCGCAATACGAACCTCTTAGCGCTAAATGCAGCCATAGAAGCCGCTCGGGCAGGCGAAACGGGAAAAGGATTCGCCGTCGTGGCGAGCGAGATACGCAAGCTCGCCGAGCACAGCCAAGCGGCTGCCGCCGCCATTATGGAGCTTACCCGTAGCAGCGCGGAAATAGCCGAGGAGACCGACAGGACCTTCGCCGAGCTGGTGCCCGATATACAGCGCACGGCCGAGCTTATAGAAGAAATACGCGCTGCCAATGGGGAACAGCAGAAAGGCATAGCGGAGATCAGCAAGGCCATTAGCGATTTAGACCAGGTGATACAGCGCAACGCCGCGCATTCAGAAGAGTTGTCGGGGACCGCGGAAAGCCTATCCACGCAGGCGGGGCAACTGTCGGGCACCGTTGCCAATTTCACCCTCGAAGAGGCCGATATCCGCGACGCGGCACCAAGCGATAAAGACAACGACACCGAGAAAGTAAATGATATATAGCTAAGCGGCTACAAGCGGATAACCTAATCCTGAGAACTCGACGGGTATATAAAGCGATCAAAGTTCTCATGGAACAGCTTTGCCAGCTCAGGATCGAACTGGCGGCCCGCCTGTTCCACGATGTACGCAAGTGCCTTTTCATGAGGCCAGGGAGCCTTGTACGGCCGCTCGGAAATCAGGGCGTCGTACACGTCGAGTATGCTCACGATGCGCCCAGACAAGGGTATGGCCGCGCCTAAAAGCCCCCGCGGATAGCCCGTGCCATCCCATTTTTCATGGTGATTAAGGGCTATGACGGCCCCCTCTTGCAGATACCGGCTCTCGCAGCCCATAAGGAGGCTATGCCCCAGGCTGGTGTGCGTCCTCATTATCGCCATCTCGTCGTCGCTGAGCCTGCCTGGCTTGAGCAGGATAGCCTCCGGTACGCCTATCTTCCCTATATCGTGAAGCGGCGACGCCTTCCGTATGAGGTCTTGTTCCTCCTCGCTCTGGCCAAGCAAACGGGAGAAATATAGCGATAGCTCTCCGATGCGGGTCAAGTGGGCGCCGGTGTCCTCGTCCTTGTAGTCGGAAATACGGCTGAGCAGAAACAGGGTTTCCGATTCGCGCTGCAGCGCCATAGCCGTCGCCTTCTGCTCCGCGAGGTTAGCCGCGCGCAAGCCGGACCGCTGCTGCTCTATGGTGCCTACGAAGCTATTGAAACGTTGCCCTAAGCTGCCTATCTCGTCTTCGTTCTCTACCGGGGCGCGTAGGGAAAGGTCCCCGCTGGCCTCTATGCGGTCTATAGTGGCTGAAAGCCGTTCCAGCGGGCCAAGGAGGTAGCCTAAGTAGACGGCGCTCATGGACGAGGCTACTAGGATAGCCGCCAACAATATCCATATATGCGTTTGCAGTATGCCGTCCACTTCGGAGAAGAAGCGGGAACGGAGCTCGGTAACGGTAATCGTCCATCCGAACGGCTCAAACGCAAAGGCTATGCCTACCCGCTCTTCTCCGAAGAGGGATGCTTCGAACCAGCCCATAGTAAGGGCTAGGTCGGCTTTGTAGGTCATACCCGCAGGCAGGAAGGTACTGCTCATGCCCCCGCCTAAGCCGAAGAGCAGGGTGCCAAGGCTATCGAACACGAGCACCCGCTCGCTTTCGCTGCGGAGAACCGAATAGGCATAGGATCGGAAGGACTCTTCCGCGGCTATCCGGTATGCGCCATCCCGTACCAGGCCAAGGTCCTCTATGACCGACCATTCATTATGGATATAGTCCCGAAGCTGCTCCGCCTTGTATGCCATATGGCGGTTCGCTACTTGGCTAAGGGCGGACCGAGATTCAAAGAAGGATAGAAATCCGCTGGCCAAGGTAGCGGCCGCTACGATGGGAAGGACGGTAAGGTACGTTTTAACGCGGATTCTGTTCATCGACTATTTCCTTTCTCCTATCCCGGTATACACTAGTAGATGCGGATGGGAGATTCATGCGTATTATGGAATTTCTAACAAAAAAAGCACGGCCCCCTAAAAAAATCGACCTCCCCCTCCTCTTCCTTAATGCTTTCTTGGTCCTGCTCACCGTCGGCTCAATACTGCTCTCGGATGCTTTTTCCCGTAGGAATGCCCAGGCGGCGGCGTTGAATGATAATATCTTCCTTACCACCGAGTGGCGCCTGCTCAAAGAGCTCAAGGATAGGACTGATCAGCTCCTCTTTGACAAGGATAAGGAAATAGAAGAGCTCAGAAACCGATACCGTAGCCTGCAAGGGCAGAAAGCCGCGCCTATGCTCCTTGAAGCCATTGAGGCCGAACTGGCAAAGGCCGAGTCGGAACGCGACGCTATCTTATCGGCCCGCTTATTGCCCGGCTCTACGGCCCTGCCTAGCGCGAGTGCCGGGCTTGCCCCGCCTACCCCATCCAGGGCTAGCGATAGCGCGCTGACAAAACTCCTCCGCGACAAGATACGCTCTTTGGAAGAGGAGCTTGCCTCGGGACGGCAAGATACGGACGATAGGATGAAAGAGCTCGTTAGCCTTCAGTCGCGGCTCGAGGCTGCGCTCGCGCAGCAAGCCGCCCAAACGGAAAACCTGCCGCCCCCGTCGCAATCGGAAGCTCGGGATACTGCATCCGCGGATTATCCGTATGCCTTCCTGGACTTGCTGCGGCAAAGGCGGGACGCCCTGGCCAGCGGCGGCCCCGCGCTCAGCCTGTCCGACCTTCGCACGCGCACCTTACTCAGAGCCATCGTGCGCACGCCGGCCATACAGGCCGAGTATCCTAGCTTGAGCGCGGACTTGGACCGCTATTTCCAGGTATACGGAGAAGTGGAGCGCCACAAGGCGCAGCTCGAGAGCTATGAGGAGCTGCTTGAAACCGCGCGGGCGGCTGATACGCGATAAACTTGTCAGGTTGTGTACTCTGGCAAATAGCTTAGCTGTGATGAAGCTTGCATGGAACTATCACATGCTAGCTTGATGAGGAATCGAACGATATCCCCCAGCTATGGCATATATTTGATATGTATAAGTACTACTAGTAACAACCATAAAATTATCTGAGCTAGCTGAATCAGTCTCACTGAATACATTCCAAGAGGTAAAATCCCCGCCATCTATACTTCTCTCTATTAAGAAGCTATCAATTGTTTCAAGGCCATCGCCGTACCCCCATGTTATATTCACACCATTTTTTGGATTCCAAGGAAATAAGCTAAGCGTAGGAGTCATGGGTACCACGGAAATAAAAACTTGGGCACTATCTCCCCTCTCATCGACTACAGAGATCGCTATGCGCCCTATCGCCCCGCCAGGCTCATAAGCCAGATTATATACGCCGCCAATATCTTGCGTCGAGGTCCCTGCATAAAGATCATCGTCAGAAACGGAAAAGCTATAGGGCGGCCTGCCGCCGCTAA
>JBFZES010000310.1:0-15942 GCA_041306725.1 Spirochaetaceae bacterium
GCGCGTCCACCGTGGGGTTTACCTGCTTGCGGTAGTAGTCTCTGGCCAGCCCTTCAACCTTGCTTTCCTGGAAGAAAACGCCCTCAAGGTTGAAGGCGAGGCCAAGGAGCTCGGTCATGGGTGCGTAGAGCCGCTCGGCCTCCCTCAGGCGCGTGGAGCTTGAGGCGGCGTATTCCTTGTTCACCTGCTCAAGGTAACGGCCCATGTACTTGTCCGCCACGGCCTGGTGGTCCAGGTTGAGGGTGGTGTTGACGATAAGGCCGTCGCGGTACAGGTCCACGGAACCATAGAGCATAGCGAGTAATTGCCCGCGCACATACTCGCTGAACCAGGGCGCTTTGTCGTCGCGAGGGCTGTAGGCGGCGGTGGCGACGCGCGTATAGTCGAAGTTGTCCCAGTAGAGGTCGAACGATTCGTCCGCCTCCTTTTTCGTCGTGTAGCCCAGGCTCACCATATCGTCGAGCACCGCGCGCGAGCGGTCTCGGGCAACGTTGGGATTGCGCAGCGGGTTATAGTGGGTAGGCGCGGACAGCTGCACGACGAGCACGGCCGCCTCGGCGAGGGTAAGCTCGCGCGCGGAATGGCCGAAGTAGTACTTGCTGGACGCTTCTATGCCGTAGGTGCCCGGGCCCATGATCATGCGGTTAAGGTACATCTCCAGTATCTCTTGCTTGGAGAAGCGCCGCTCCAGCTGTATGGCGTACCAGAGCTCGACTAACTTGCGCCTATAGCTTATGTCCCGGCGGTCGGCGTACAGGGTGCCCGAAAGCTGCAGGGTAATGGTGGAGCCGCCGCCTGAGCGATTGCCGGTGAGCACGCCGACGAAGGCCCTGAAATAGGCCTTGAGCGTAAAGCCCGGATGGGTCCAGAAGGTGCGGTCTTCCCGCGTGATGAGGGCGTCTATGACGTGCTGCGGCAGGTCCTTTATGGAAACGATTTCCCGCTTTATGTCCGCGGAGAACTCCGTTATCAGCCTGCCGTTAATATCGAGGATCTTGGAGGGTATCTCGGGGTCGAACTGGCTAAAGTTTTCTATGGACATCAGGTTCCGCGTGGAAGCCAAGGCTATGCCGAAGGCTATGCCTATGAAAAGCGCTAAGACCACGGCGGAGATGGCCGCGACGCGAACGATGGTAATAAGCAGGTTTTTACGAGCCATACGGCATTGAGCCTACGCGAAAGGCTCGCATAAGGTCAAGCTTAATTAAAAAGGCCGGTCTTTACGACCGGCCCGCCCTGACAGGCTGTCGGTTGGGTCATAGCAAACTGGGAGGGGAACTATGATCCTGCCCGACACTCTCAGTATCGGATGGGCTTTCTAGCTAATTAAATAAATAAGCATTGCATAACTATGAATTAATACAAGAAAAAATGCACTAATTATGCATTATTTAATTATTGGCGCATTGACGCGTGATTCTATTTACCGCTATCCTTGAGTTACTAAAATAAGTCTGGCACTATGGTTTACTGTATATAAAACCTTATGCTTAGACGGATAGCTATGCATTCTTAGGAGGATACCCATGAAAGTAGCGATAAACGGTTTTGGCCGTATCGGCAGGCTCGTGTTCCAGTCTTTGGTAGAGCGCGGTCTCTTGGGCAAGGATAAGGTCGACGTGGTAGCCGTCGTGGATATTTCCACCGATGCCAAGTATTTCGCGTACCAGCTCAAGTACGATTCCGTTCACGGCCGCATGAAGGCGCAGATAAGCTCCAAAAAGAGCGACGCCTCGCTCGCCGAAGACGACATACTCGTGGTTAACGGCAATGAGATAAAGTGCGTCATGGCGGAGAAGGAACTAAAGAATCTTCCCTGGGCCAAGCTCGGCGTCGAGTACGTGATCGAGTCTACCGGCCTCTTTAGCGACGAGAAGGCCTACGGCCACCTCGATGCCGGCGCCAAAAAGGTTATCGTGACCGCGCCCGCCAAGAGCAAGGCCGACGACAAGCCCATCAAGACCTTCGTCATAGGCGTAAACGAGAAAGACTATGACGCTTCCAAGCACCATGTCATTTCCAACGCTTCCTGCACCACCAACTGCCTGGCGCCCATCGTGCACGTCCTCCTTAAGGAAGGCATTGGCATAGAGACCGGCCTCATGACCACCATTCACAGCTACACCGCCACCCAGAAGACGGTGGACGGCGTATCTAAGAAAGACTGGCGCGGCGGCCGCGCGGCTGCCATGAACATCATCCCCTCTACCACCGGCGCCGCCAAGGCCGTGGGCGAAGTGCTGCCGAGCACCAAGGGCAAGCTCACCGGCATGTCCTTCCGCGTGCCTACCCCCGACGTGTCAGTGGTTGACCTTACCTTCCGCTCCGAGAAGGACAGCTCCATCGAGCAGATAGACGCCCTTTTAAAGAAGGCCAGCGAAACCTACCTTAAGGACATACTCGGCTACGGCCATGAGGAACTGGTATCGAGCGACTTCATCCACGATGAGCGCTCTTCCATATACGATAGCCTCGCCACCTTGCAGAACAACCTGCCCGGCGAGAAGCGCTTCTTTAAGATCGTGTCCTGGTACGATAACGAGTGGGGCTACTCCAACCGCGTCATCGATATGCTTATGCACATGACCGGCTCCAAGAAATAGCGGAGGCCCGGTTTACGCTCTGTTTGTAAGGCTGTCCGGGCTCGCCTCGGGCGGCCTTTTTACTGGGGCGCTCCGCGCCCGTATGCGGCTAATCTATTTTCACGGGGGTATAGCCATGATCAAGAGCATTAAGAACCTGGAGTTGAAAGGCAAGCGCGTCATTATGCGCGTCGATTTTAACGTGCCCATGAAAGACGGCGCGGTACAGGACGACACCCGTATCGTCGCCGCCATACCTACCATCAAGTATATATTGGAAAAAGGCGCCAAGAGCCTTACGCTCATGAGCCACCTCGGCGACCCCGCTAAGGACGCCAAGAAGGCTAAGGAAAAGGCCGAGAAGGCCGGCAAAGCCTGGGACGAGGCGTCCTATATAGCGGGAAAGCACCGCATGAAGCCCATAGCCGAGTACCTGGCGGCCAAGCTGTCGCTGCCCGTGGCCTTCGCGGGCGAAGACGGCTGCTACGGCAAAAAAGCCTTTATAGAGGGCCAGGCTAACGGCGCGCTCATCATGCTCGAGAATACCCGCTTCCATAAGGAAGAGACGAGCGACGATCCCGCGTCCCGCGACAAGCTGGCCAAAGAGCTCGCGAGCTACGGCGATATTTTCGTCAACGACGCCTTCGGCACGGCCCACCGCGACCACGCGTCCACGGCCAGCATAGCCAAGTTCGCCGGCGCCGCGGCCGCGGGCTTCCTTATGGAAAAAGAGGTGCAATACCTGGAGCCCATGGTAACCAACCCGCCCAAGCCCATGGTGGCCATCATAGGCGGCGCCAAGGTAAGCTCCAAGATCGCGGTGCTCGAGAGCCTGCTTAAAAACGCCTCGGCCCTCGTCATAGGCGGCGGCATGGCCTATACCTTTCTCAAGGCGCAGGGCCATGGCATAGGCAAGTCCCTCGTGGAAGACGACCAGCTGGACACCGCCAAGCAAATCCTGTCCGCGGCCAAGGCCAAGGGCGTGAATATCGTGCTTCCCATCGACCACATAGGCTCAGAGGCTTTCGACGCCGCCTCGGCGCCGGTGCCGGTGGACGGCGCCGCGCTGCCCGACCATCTTATGGGCATGGACGTGGGGCCTAAGACCCTGGAGCTCTATCGTAAAGTCCTTGCCGGCGCCAAGAGCATCGTATGGAACGGCCCCGTGGGCGTGTTCGAGTTCGAAGCCTTTGCCAAGGGCACCGGAGAGGTGGCCAAGATGGTAGCCGAGGCTACGGGCAGGGGCGCCATGACGGTCGTCGGCGGCGGCGATTCCGTGGCGGCGGTGAATAAGTTCAAGCTGGCCGACAAGATGAGCCACGTTTCCACCGGCGGCGGCGCCTCCCTTGAACTGCTCGAGGGCAAGAAACTGCCCGGCATAGAAGTCTGCAAATAAAGCGATGCGGAGGGCGGGCTGCTCTCCGCAATCGTCTTTGATTAGGAAGGATACGCAATGAAACGCTATTACATGGCCGGCAATTGGAAAATGCATAAAACCGTAGCCGAATCCGTGGCCCTGGCCGCGGAATTGGTTGAAAAGCTCAAGGGCTGCACGGAGAAAGTGATGATAGCCCCGGCTTTTACCGCGCTTTCCGCGGTGGCGCAGGCCATACAAGGCTCCTCCATCATACTCGGGGCGCAGAACATGGGGCCGGAAAACCAAGGCGCCCATACCGGCGAGGTATCCCCGCTCATGCTCAAGGATATAGGCGTGCAGGCCGTTATCCTGGGCCACTCCGAGCGACGGCATTCCTATTTCGAGACCGACGAGCTTATCAACCGCAAGCTGCTCCTGGCCTTGGAACACGGAATCGAGCCCATACTCTGCGTGGGCGAGACCCTTGCCGAGCGCGAGGCGGGCAAGCTGGAGGCCGTAGTGGGCGCCCAGCTGCGCGAAGGGCTCAAGGGCGTATTCAAGGACGAGCTTGCCAAGGTAGTCGTGGCCTATGAACCCGTGTGGGCCATAGGCACGGGCAAGACCGCTACGCCGGAAGACGCCGACGCCGTTCACGCCTATATACGCAGGGTGGTGGCCTCGCTCTACGACGAAGCGTCAGCCAAGGCGCTCGTTATTCAGTACGGCGGCTCGGTTAAGCCCGACAATGTGGCCGAATTGATGGCAAAGCCGAATATCGACGGCGCCCTCGTAGGCGGAGCGGCGCTTAAGATCGAAAGCTTCGTTCCCATAGCCCGATTCCGCTCATAAGGGAAACAGCGGCCGGGGCCTTGCGCCGACCGCGTTTTCCGGGTATTATCCCACGGAATCTCCCCGTACTGGGGGCTATCCAGAAGCAATACACTCGGAGTAATTAAGATGGGTTTTTTCGGTATTGTCCTCCTCGTACTCTTCGCCATAGTGTGCGCCTTGCTTATATTCCTGGTAATTATCCAGGATCAGGAAGGCGAGGGCCTTGGCGGGCTCTTTTCGGGAGCGGGCAGCGCCGCTTTCGGCTCGCGCTCTTCCAACGTCATCGTTAAGTTCACCTATGTGCTAGGCGGGCTTTTCTTCGTTATCGCCTTTAGCCTTGCGCTTATCAATCGCGGCGATTCCATAGGCGACGTGGAGGCGGCGGCGCGCGGCCAGGAAACCCAGTCTACCGAGTGGTGGAATTCCGAGGGCCAAGCGCCCGCGGAAGGCCTTGAGGGTACCGAACCCAGCCTTACCCTTCCCCAAGAGAGCCCTCTCCCCTCCGGCAGCGGCCAGTAACCCGAAGCCTAACGGGCACGGTCCATGCTCCACGAGCTGTTCTCTCAGGACAGAATACTCATGGACATGGCCTGCCAGGACAGGCGCGAGCTTTTCGCCGCCTTAGTGGATAGCGCCGCCAAGGGCTTCGCCGTTTCCTTCCCCCGCGAGGAAGCCATCCAGGGCCTCATCGCGCGCGAAGCCCTCATGCCTACCGCCATTCGACCCGGCATAGCCATACCGCACGCTAAGCTCGATGCGGATATAGGGCTGTGTGGCGCCGTGGCCTTCCTGCCCGCGGGGCTTTCTTTCGCGTCGCCCGAGGCGGACCCTATACGCGTGGCCTTCATGGTGCTTTCTCCCAAGGCCGAGCCCGGCCTCCATCTCGATGCTCTCAAGCGGCTGGCCTTGCTCATAGAAGCTCCCGGCTTCAGCGATGCCTTCGCCCGGTCGCGGGACGCGCGCGAAGCCGCCGCCCTTATTCGGCGATACGAGAGCCAGCTAAAACCCTTCAAGGGGAGTCGTTCGTGACCGACCATTATGCATCGCTGGGCGTCCATCCCGAAGCCAGCCTTAAGGAAATCAAAAGCGCCTTCCGCAAACGCGCCAAATTCTCCCATCCTGATATGGCGGGCGGCGCGGACGAGGGCATGCGCTCGCTGCTCGAAGCGTACCAAGTGCTCTCCGACGCCGAGTCCAGGCGCGAGTATGACCGCGGGCGCCTGCGCATCGTGCGCAACGACGGCCCGGGCTCCTTCGATTATCGCAGCTGGCTCATGGAGCGGCTCAATGACCCCGAGTACATAGCCAAGCTCGTGTTCTATGACCTTTTGCACGATTATGAGGACGAGGCGCTTGAGCTCTACGAGCGTATACGCGACCGGGACGACGGCAGGCTCGAGCGCTTCTTCGAGCGGCCAGAGGCCATGGACGCCGAATTCTGCATAGCCGAAGAGTATATAGCCCGGGAGCGCTTCATGGACGCGTACCGCGTCATGAGGAAGCTCATACTCATGGAGCAGAAACAGTCCGGCTTCGGCTACTTTTATGAAGTGGTCTTAGCCCGATTCAGGCGCCTCGTGCTCGAGGAGCTGGGCCGTACCCTTGCCCCTGCCGAAGAGTTGGCCCTGCTCGAGGAGGCCGTGGCATTACGAAGCTCGGCGGATAACGACGCGCAGTTCTATCGCCGCGCCGCCGAGCTCTACCTCCGTATGAAGGATAGCGCGAAGGCGGCCCACTATATCGATAAGGCCGCCGCCTTGAAGCCCAAGCTGCCTGGCCTCAAGGCCCTTGGCCTGCGCATAGCTGGCGCGCGCGCCCATGGCGCTTAAGTAGGGCCTGCAGGCGCTTGCCAGACTGGGCCGTTTTCTTTTAACCTAGTGCGCCTTGGCTTGTTTAGGAATAAAGCATCCACCGGGAACCGGCCCGGACGACATGCTATACGAACCGGATGGAGTACATGCATGAAGAAGCACTTAGCAGCCTTAGTAGCCCTGGCCCTTATCGCCGCTCCCCTGTTCGCGCAGGGGCTCAGCGCGCCCATGGCCACCGTTAAGCTCACAAAGACGCAGATCATCGCCGAAAAGGCCTTCAGGGACGACGTGGCTAAAGTCGAAGCCATGCGCAAGAAGGCCCTGACCGCCGACGAGCGCAAGGCCTTCCTTGACGACCTTATAGACGACATACTCTTTGACCAGATGTGCGAACGCGACGGCATCAAGACCAGCGACGCCGAGGTGAACGCGGCCATAGCCCAGAGCAAGGCCCAGATATCTTCCCAGCTGGGCAAGGCCATAAGCGACGCCGAGTACGAATCGCTCCTCACCAGCCAGGGCACGACCCTCGCGGACCTGCGCTCATACTACCGCAAGCAGATACTGCTCCAGCGCTGGATATCCACGGCCAAGGCCGCGGAGATCAAGGCCATACCTCCCATAACGAGCGACGAAATCCTGCGCAACTATGAGCTGCTCAAGGCCAAGCTCGTGCGCCCCGAGACCGCGCGCGTAGCCTTTATCTACTATCCTTTCCAGAATTCCACCCAGGCTGAACGCGACAAGGGCGCCAAGATCATCAAGGAGCTCTCCGAGCGCCTGGCCAAGGGCGAGAGCTTCGACGCCCTGCGCCTCCGCGCCGCGGACGGGACCTACGGCGCCACGAGGGACTACGTGTACGTGCCCAAGGTGGTGGAAGCCTCCAACCAGTATGGCAAGGAGCTGTTCGACGCCGTATTCAGCCTCAAGGACGGCACGGTATCCGCGCCCTTCGAGAACGACAAGGGCTGGTGGCTCGTGCGCAAGGCAGAGAGCTTCCCTCAAAAGCAGCTTGAGCTTTCCGACCCCTATCAGCTCGGCCAGCAACTGTCCGTACAGGATTACATAGCCCAGGGCCTCGCCCAGCAGCGCCAGAGCGATTTCCTCTCCAAGACCCTGCAGGAGCTCAAGGCGAAGCTGCGCGCGCAGGCCGAGGTTAAGATCATAGGTAAGCCTTAATGGCATCGCGCAGGAAAGCGCGCATCCTGGCCTTCCAGGCTTTATACGCCTGGGACGCCTCCGCGGTGCCCAGTTCCGAGCTCTTAGGCTTCTCCTGGCTGGCGGAGGATTCCGCCGCCAGCGGCGACGAGGAGCTTAAGGCCTTCGCCGGGCTCATCGTAGCCGGTACCCTTGAGAAGCTGCCCGAGGTAGATGCTCTTATAGCCAAGCATCTCCAGCACTGGAGCTTCGAGCGCCTCAAGAAAGTAGACTTGGCTATTCTTCGCATAGCCGTTTATTCCCTCGTGTTCCAGCGCGACATAGCGGCGCAGATAACGATAGACGAGGCCATAGAAATAGCCAAGGAATTCGGGGCCGAGGATTCCTACCGTTTTATAAACGGCGTGCTGGATGCCGTATGGAAAGAGCTCGGAGCCTAGCCCGCGGGCCGCTTCTTCGCCGGGGCGCTCGCCGGGACGGCGCTCGCCTGGCCGGCATGAGCCGCCGGCTTATCTTAACAGCCTCCATCGCCTTGGCCCTTGGCTCTTGCGGGCCCTCTCCCCGTTCCCTTAACGCCCTCTTAGCCCTCATGGATTCTTCCTCTCCGTCCGTGGACGCGGCCCTCTTCCCGCGGGCGGCGGGCCTGGCGCGCAACACGGAAGAGCGCCTGCGCGTGCTCAAGCGCGCGCGGGACTTCAGCCAGGAAGCGTACGCCGATACGGCCCGCGCCTTAACGGGCGCGCCCATCGTAAGCGAGCCCGTAGCGCTCGCGGCCTTCGACGCCTTCATAGGCGCGGGCCTCTATGGCCATGCGCTTGCCCTCTTTGAGCGCTCTTTGCGGATGGAGGAACGGCCGCTCCTGTTCGCCGAGGCCTACGCGGCCCAGCGAAGGGCCGGCGTCAGCCCGGACATACCCACGGGAGCCTACGCCCTCCTCGCCGACGCGCTCGGCGCGCCTGCCTTGCTCGCGGAAGGGGCCTTGGCCGAAATGAGGCAGGGGCGGCTGAGCTTCGCGCGGGAACTGGCCCGCCAGGCCTACGAGCGCGGCGTCCAGCTTCCGCCCGTTCTGCTCTGGGACCTGGGGCTTTTCGAGTACCTTGCCTACGCGCCTCTTGAGCCCCTGGAAGGCGACGAAGCGGAAGAAGCCGAGCGACTTGAACTGTCCGCGTCGGCCGCCTATCTCGCGGCTTCGCCCGCTCTTGCCGCCGAGGCCTACGCCGCCCTTGCCGCGCGCTATCCGGATCGCTCGTGGCGGCCTTACGCCGCCCTTGCAAGGCTCGAGGCCGCGCATCCTCCCCGGGAGGAAAAAAGCTCGCTGCTCCCCGCCGATATAGCGGGCGAGAGCGAGCAAGGCGTAGCGTCCTACTGGTACGAGCGCATGGCCGCGCTGTTCCCAAGGAACACGGAGGCGGCCATAGAATACGCTTCCTGGCTGCTTAGCCAGGCCCGCGATCGCGAGGCCTTGAGCCTGCTGCGCGGCCTTACGCCCCGCAGCCCCGCGGAAGCCTCATCTCTAGCCTCCCTCATGGCGCGGGCCGAGCCGGGGCGCGCCCGGCCCATAGCCTTGGACTTGGTCGCGCGTTATCCTGAAAGCCCGTATGCCGTGGACACGGCCCTGGCCATCTGCTACGCATCGCGCCTCTTGCCCGACTATCTCGCTATACGGGCGGATTACGCGGCATTGGCGCCGCTCCTTCCCCGTGCGTGGTTCTGGGACGGGGCGGACGCCTTCGCCGCGGGCGATTACGGCAAGGCCGAAAACATTTTCGCCCAGGCCGACCTTGCGCTCGAGGGCTTCCGCGCCTCGTATAATCTAGGCCTCGCGCAGCTGGCGCAGGCGCGCGAGGGCGACGCGGCGATGAGCTTTTCCGCGGCGGCGAGCAAAGCGCCCGACGCGGCCATGCGCGCTGCGGCCCATGTGTGGGAGGCAAAAGCCCATGAGGCCGGGGGCAAGCCCGACGCCGCGCGCTCAGCCTACAGGGCGGCTATTCAGGCCGACCCCCTTTCGCTCGAGGCCAAGCGCGGCTTAAGCGCGCTTGATGCTAGGCAGCCTTGAGCGCTATGCTAGCCTTGAGCCGATACCACGAAACGGGAAGGATACCTTATCGATGATCAAGCTAAAAAACCCTGAACAGCTGGAAGGCATACGCCGTTCCTGCGCGCTGTTATCGGAGATGTATGCCCATATCAAGCCTATGATAGTGCCCGGCGTAAGCACGGGCGAGCTCGATAGGGAAGCCCAGGCGTTCATAGCTTCCCATGGCGCGCTTCCCGCCTTCCTCGGCTACTATGATTATCCCGCGGCCCTCTGCGTATCGGTGAACGAGGAAGTCATCCATGGCATACCCGGCAAGCGCGCGCTTAAGCCCGGCGACCTCGTAGGCATAGACTGCGGCATAAACTTAGGCGGCTATTTCAGCGACGCGGCCTTCAGCGTGGCGCTGCCGCCCGTCGCGCCGGAAACGGCCCGGCTCCTAAAGGTAACTCGGGAATGCCTTGAGCGCGCCATAGCCGCGGCCAAGCCCGGCGGCAGGGTGCACGATATATCGCGCGCCGTATTCAGCCACGCTACGGCCTCGGGCTTCGGCGTCGTGCGGCAGTACTGCGGGCACGGCGTTGGCTTCGCCGTGCACGAGGACCCCCAGGTGCCCAATTACGTAAGCTCGGGGCCTAATCCCCGCCTGTCGCCCGGCCTCGTGCTCGCCATAGAGCCCATGATCAACATAGGCGGCGACTCTATAGAAGAGCTCGACGACGGCTGGACCGTAGTGACGAGGGACCGCTCCCTGTCGGCGCATTTCGAGCATACCATAGCCGTCACGAAGGACGGCATCGAGGTATTGACGAGCTGGTAGCAAAGGGCCGGAGCATGCGCGAAGCCGGCAGTAACCGTTTGGCATTTCAAGTATTATATTATTCGCATACAGCAATGAGGAGCGTGAAATGTCACTGACCAAAGCATTATTCTCTCGGAAGATATTCTTAGTGAACCTGGTGCTCATAGGCATCATGATAGGCTTCGTGGCGGCCTTTTCCATATTCGCCGGCGGCGGCTCAGGCGGCGATAAGGCCCTGGCCTACGCCCAGTCGGCCCCTCCCAGCCCTAGCGTATCCCAGGCCATAGAGCAGGCCGGCGCGCTTCAGACCGCCTTCAACTACGTGGCCGAGAGCGTGCTGCCTTCCGTGGTGGAGCTGTCCGTCATAGGCAGCTCATCGGTGCCCGAATCGGGCGAGTTTCCCTGGCGCTTCTTCTTCGGCGACCCGGAATTGGCTCCCGAGGAGCGGCAGGCGCCGCCCCAGCAGCAGGAGCAGGGCTTGGGCTCGGGCGTCATCGTGCGCCGCGACGGCGATAAGGTATACGCGCTTACTAATACCCACGTCATAGCCGGGGCCACCAGCATAACCCTCAAGCTCTACGACGAGCGCGAGTACGATGCCACCCTCGTAGGGGCGGACGAGCGCAAAGACCTAGCCGTGGTCATGTTCCAGACTAAGGACCAGGATATACGCGTGGCGAGCCTGGGCAATTCCGACGCGCTCAAGGTGGGCGATTGGGCCATTGCCATAGGCAGCCCCTTCGGCCTCTTCTCGTCGGTCACCACCGGCATCATCAGCGCCATAGGCCGCGACGGCGGCCCCCAGGGCAATATCAACGACTTCATTCAGACCGACGCGGCCATAAACCGCGGCAATTCAGGCGGCGCCCTTGCCAATATACGCGGCGAGATCATAGGCATAAACACCTGGATAGCCAGCAACACCGGGGGCAGCATAGGCCTGGGCTTCTCCATACCCATAAACAACGCCAAGCGCGTGATAGAGGACCTCATCAGCAGGGGCAGCGTGCGCTATGGCTGGCTGGGCGTGCTCCTGGGCACCCTGGAGCGCGCGAGCCTGAGCGAACTGGGCATAAGCGATAAACGCGGGGCCTTCATTGGCCATGTGTTTACCGACGGGCCCGCCGGCAAGGCCGGCCTGCGCTCCGGAGACTTCGTGCTCGCCATAGACGGCAAGAGCGTAGCCAACGTGGATCAGCTCGTGCGCATCGTGGGCGACCTTGCCCCGGGCAGCCGCCCCGTGTTCTCCATCATACGGGAGTCAAAGAGCCTTGACCTGCAGGTACGCATAGAGGAGCGCAACGAGAGCTCGGCCTCCGACTACAGCTCGCTGTGGCCAGGCCTGGAGGTGCTTGCCCTGACGCCGGAACACAGCGAGGCGCAGAAGCTGGCGAAAAGCCAGAAGGGCGTTACCGTAGGCTCGATCATAGCGCGCAGCCCCGCGGCGAGCCTGTCTCTGCGCTCGGGCGACGTTATCACCGCCGTCAACGGCGTCAAGGTGAACGGCGTAGGCGACTTCTATCGCCTGATCAACGACCCTAAGGCCGCCAAGATACAGTTCGAGGTATACCGGGCCGGCCAAAAGCTCGACACGCTTGCTTTGGTGCGTAAGTAATGCTAAAGTAAGGGATAGCGAGGTGCCGATGAGCAAGGAATTCATTTCGTATAACCAGGTGCGCAACAACGCGCTCAAGATAGCGCATAAGATTCACCTGGACGGCTTTATGCCGGATGTTATCTACGTGTCCTTGCGAGGCGGCGCCTATCTGGGCAATGTCATTTCCGAGTACTTTAAGGCAGTCCGCAAGGACTCGCGGCCGGTGTTCTACGCCGCGGTCGTTGCCCGTTCCTACACGGACGTGCGCCAGTGCGAGCAGGTGCGCGTGGACGGCTGGACCTACAGCCCCGAATACCTGCGGAATGGCGATAAAGTACTGCTCATCGACGATATTTACGATTCGGGCAGGACCATAAACCACCTGGCCAACATAATCCTTGAAAAGGGCGTGCCCCGCAAGGACTTGAAGATAGCGGTGCACGATTACAAGATCGTGCGCTATCGCGGGGCTTCGCTGCCCATAGTGCCGGACTACTGGTGCAGGCTGCACGACGTGGCCACGCCTGAAGACGAGCGCTGGATACATTACATGAGCCACGAACTCGTGGGCCTCACCGAGAATGAGCTCAAGACCCACTACTACCCCGAGGATCCGGAGCTTCAGGAAATACTTTCCGTACTGAAGCAGTGATGAAACGCCTTGGGCATGCCCTAGCCTTGACCGCGTTCCTCCTCCTGGCCCCGCCGCGCTTCGCGGCCTATGGCCAGGAGGCCGTTCCATCCTTTGTAGGCCTTCCCGCCGAAGGTTCCTACGCATCGGCGCTTTATATACCCGCGGTGGCGACGGTCTTTCAGCGCTATGAGTACGGATTCTCGGCGGATGGCCCCTGGCTGGGCGCCCATAGCGCCATCGTGCTCGACGCCTTCCCCGGCGAAGAGCGCTCCTATGAGCTGCGCCTGCGCCTCGCCGGCGTCGAGCGCGTCCTGCGTTACGTCATAGACCGGCGGCCGCCCCCGGCCCCCACGCTGGAGCCCGCCTCGGGCTTCGTAGGCGCGAGCGTAAGCCCTATGTTGGGCGGCCAAGGCTCGTTCTTTATCAGCGTGGACGGAGCGCCGTTCGAAGCCTGGCAGGGCGCCGCGCAGCGCTCCTTTTCCGCTCCCGAGGACGCTACCCGGAGCCTGAGCGTAGCTGCCTACGCCGTGGACGCGGCGGGCAACGCGAGCGCGCCGAGCTCGGCGCTCTGGCTGCTCAGCCCCCCCGCGTACAGGCCTTCATCCCTTCCCGCCAGGCCATCAGGCGCAAAGCCCGCCGCCGGCCGCCTGAGCGTCGCGGCTGCGCACGATTTCGCGCTGCGCCTGGAGCAGGACGGCGCTAACGCGCTGCGGGTAGATTTCGCGGTGCCTAAAGGAGCGCGCGCCTTGCTGGCGGTCAATCCTGGAGACCCGCTGGCCAAGGCGGAGGCCTATGCGCTCGTCGAAGCCGTAAACGGGCTGGCCAGCGCGCGCGTTCCCTTGAGCCCCGGCGACGGGCGCGAATACCTCGTATATCCCGCGTATAGCGACGCCACGGGCATAGTCGTAGCCGCGGCGCCGGGCCGCTTTAAGCCGAATTTTTCAAATATTGCCGCGTCGGCCGCCTTGAGCCTGAACGCGGAGCCCCGCGTCGATGAACTGGGCGCCATAGCCATACTCAGCTGGCCTTCGTTGGATTCGCGGATTTTCCTGTCTATAAACGGCGCTGGCTTTGAGCCGTATAGCGTGCCCATAATCCTGGACAGGAGCGCGGGCAAATACTCCCTCTCGTATTATGCTGAATCGGCGGGCGGCTCGCGGAGCGAACTTTCGAGCATGGAACTCGCCGCCTGGGCCTCGTCCAAGGCTCCGCTCCTCATCGGGGCGGAAAACGGCGCCCGCTATGGCAAGGCCGTAGCCCTCAGCGCCGAAACCGAGCTTCGCTACGAATTAAGCTATGGCGACGCCTATCCGCCGGCCATAGGGCCTTCCAGCCCGCGTCTAGGGGCCGCTGGCCTTAGGCTTGAAGGCAAAGACGGGCAGCTAATGCGGTATAGGCTGAGGGCGGCGGAACTGGATGCCGGCGGCCGCGTCGGAGACGAGCGCTTCCTCGAATTTTCCATAGACCGCGAAGCGCCTCCCGTGCCCGTGCTGCAAAGCGCGCTCGCCTCATTCGCCGAGGCGGACGCCCTTATCGAATTCGCCCCGTCCGACGGCACCATCTTCGTGTCGGCGAGCAGGGACGGCAGCGCGCTCTTTACGCCCTACAAGGCGCCCATAGCCTTGGGCGCGGAAGAGGGCGAGAGCGGCAGGCGCAGCTACATCGTGCGCGCCTACGCCGAGGATCAGTTCGGAAACCGCTCGCCGGAGATGAAGCCCTCCGTGGTGGTCGTCGACCGCGACTCAATTTACGTAGCGGATAACGGCAAGGCCGGCGCGCGCGGCACTCCCGACGACCCTATACTGAGCCTTGAGGAAGGGCTCGCGCGCGCCAAGGCAAGCGGCAAAGGCTCCATAAACCTGCGCGGCGCCATAAGGCTTAGCGCTCCCCTGGATTTAACGGGCGACATAGCGCTCATAGGCGGCTTCGGCCCGTCCTGGGAAGACCTTCCCGGTGCCAAGGCACGCTTGGATTTTTCGGCGCTAAGCCCAAAGCCCTACTACGTCCGCGTCGGCAAAGCCAAGCTCGTGCTGGCCGGGCTGGAGCTGCGCGCCCAGGGTTCGGGCAGTTATGACCTGATTCAAGGCTCGGACAGCGAAATCGTCATACGCGACAGCTCCATCGCCATAAGCGGAGGCCTTGATGCCTGCGTGCTTCGCCTTGAGCGCTCCAGCCTGGAAATGAGCTCAAGCGCGGTGGAGAGCGCCTCTGCCCTTACCTCGCGCTTTATAGACGCCAGCGACAGCGCGCTGTCCCTGCGCGACAGCGGCATACGCGTGGCCCCAAGCGTTTCCTTCCATGAAGGGCTGCGCCTCAGGGGCGGCAGCCTTACCATGCGCATGGTACGCATAGACGCCAATCCCAGCCAAGCCTATGTGGGCATGGCCCTCCAGCGCGCCCAGGCGTCCGTGCAGGGGCTCGCCCTCTTCGCTCAAGGCGGATCGAGCTCGTTCAGGGTAGCCAGCCTGGATAATGCCGAACTGGATATATCGAGCGCCTATATGGAGCTGTCATGGAAGGGCGAAGTAGCCGCCTATATGCTGCGCAACGGCTCGAGCCTGCGGCTCGGCCACAACACGATGCTTATCAAGGCCGGCGGCATAGGCGTTCTCGACAACGCCGATTCGCGCGCGCTCGTGGCCGCGTCTATCATCCATGCTGACGCGCCTCGCTCGCTCTTCATGAAAACGAACCAGCCCGCCTTGCCCGATACCGTGCTGGCCAATAGCCTGTGGGGTTTTGCGTCCTATGTTGAGCAATACTCTGGCAAGGCGGCCTCTCCGACTGCCCGCGCTTCGCTGGATTCGCTCGCCCCATACGCATCCGCCTCGTACCCTAATCTCAACGAAGAGCCGGGCCGCACCTTCTCCGGCAGGCAGAAAGAGTTCTATTCGCTGTCACGCTCTTCCGCCTGCGTATCCGCCGCGCCTTATCTGCCCTGGGCAGCGGCCCAGGACCTTCACGGCCAGTCCTTGCCCCTGCCGGAAGACGGCCGAAAACCCAATATAGGAGCAGCGCAATAATAGTCGCCTATAGCAAGCCCTTCCTTCGCCGATTTGCCATAGCCCTCTTGAGCCTGGCCCTCGCGCGCCCCGGCTTGGCCGCCCAAGGGTTAAGCTCCGGCGCGGAGCAGTC
>JBFZES010000311.1:0-8141 GCA_041306725.1 Spirochaetaceae bacterium
GGCATGCGGCGGAGCCTTCTCCTCCAGGTATCCGGGTTTTCCCGCGCTAGCTTCACGTAGGCTCATGGAACGCTTCCTTCCGGCCTCTGCGGCCAAATATCAAAATGATATCATAATGATACTCGCGATAGCCGTCCTGGTCAAGTGGATTTTTTTTGGGGAGGCGCAAAAGGCTTTCGATGCCCACCGGCGGGCGTATACCCATGCTCAAGTGCCCGATAAGGGCGTTGGTCGGCATAAAGGCCGGCGTATTAGGTTATTAATGGAAAGGGCTATATACTATAGCTATGAATAGTAAAAAGAAATTCATCTCGTTCTTTGTCATGGTCGGCCTGATTTTTACCCTGGTCGGGTGCATATCGGTAGAATTAAGGCTGAATCCGGAGGAAGCGCCGCACGCCATAGGCGCTTTCAAAAACAACAGCACGGTTAGGCTCTCTGATGGCGTCTACAGGGGCGGTTATGGACGAAGGAAGTAAAAAAACACTCTTGCTGGTAGAGGACGAAATGCTTATCGCCATGGCGCAGAAAATGTTTCTTGAAAAGTATGGTTATAAGGTCCTTACCATTAATACCGGGGAGAAGGCGGTCGAGATCCTTAAAGACGACGCCCAGCTAGAGCTGGCCCTAGTGCCGGAAATGAAGAAGGCGCCGCTTGAAAAGCTGGGCTACCGCGTGATTACCGCCAGTTCCGCGGAAAAGGCGGTCGAGCTGTTTAATCAGCATGGGGAGATCGACCTAGTCCTCATGGATATAGACTTAGGCAAGGGCCTTGACGGCACGCAGGCCGCGGAGATCATACTTAAACACCGGGATATACCCCTCTTATTCCTGTCCAGCCACACCGAGCCTCAGATAGTGGAAAAGACCGAGAAAATTACCTCGTACGGTTACGTAGTCAAGAATTCAAGCATTACGGTGCTCGACGCGTCAATAAAGATGGCTTTCAAGCTCTTCGACGCCAACCGCGCCCTTAAGCTTGAGCTTAAGGAGCGCAAGGAGATAGAGCGGGGCTTGGAAATTACCAGGCTTGAGCTGCAGAAGGCCCAGGCCAAGGCCGATGAAACCAGCCTCTTTGCCCAGAGCGTCATCGATACCATACGCGAGCCCCTTTTATCGCTTGACCACGATTTGCGGGTCGTTACCGTGAGCCGCTCGTTTTGCGACTTTTTTAAGGTCTTGCCCGAGGATACTATAGGCAAGCTTATCTATGACCTGGGCAACAAGCAGTGGGATATACCCAAGCTGCGCGAACTCCTTGAGGAGATACTGCCCAGGCGTACCAGCTTTGAAGCCTACGAGGTTGAGCATGACTTCGCCACTATAGGCCGCCGCACCATGCTGCTCAACGCCAGGCAGATAAACCAGGCATCGGGCAAGCGCAAGGAAATACTCCTGGCTATCGAGGATATAACGGCCCGCAAGGACAGGGAGCGCGTCAATAAAGCCCTGCTCGACGAGAAGAGCCTCATACTTAAAGAAGTGCATCACCGCATCAAGAACAGCATGAATACCCTGCGCAGTCTCCTGCAGCTCCACGCGGAGGGCTTAACGGAGCCGTCGGCCATAGAGGCGCTCCAAGATGCCGACGGGCGCGTCCTGAGCATGATGACGCTCTACGATAAGCTTTACCGCTCGGTAGATTATGGCCAGCTGTCCATAAAGGATTACCTTGGCTCGCTTATCGATGAAATCATAGCCAATTTTCCCAACGCCGGCTCTATACGCGTGGAAAAGAGCATCGACGATTTCCTGCTCGACGCGCGGGCCATGCAGTCCATAGGCATCATCGTAAACGAACTCCTTACGAATATCATGAAGTACGCGTTTAAAGGCAGGGCTTCTGGCTCTATACGGATAAGCGCTAAGGTAGAGGGCGGCCTTGCGCGTATACTCGTTGCGGATGACGGGGCCGGCATGCCCGATACGGTGAACTTCGACAATTCCCCGGGCTTTGGCCTCATGCTCGTGCGCACGCTCACCGATCAGCTCGGCGGCAGCATAAGCCTGGTACGCTCTCGCGGCACGATGATAACGCTAGAATTCAAGCTGTAGCCTGCAACAGAGTAATGCTATACTGTTGTCCATGCATGCACGGATTAGCCGCGTGGCCCTTTTTGTCGGCGGGCGCTTATGGCCGCTTACATTCTTAGTCGTCCTCGTAGCCTGCGGTTCAGGGGCCAGCGGGGGCTATAGCGTGCCCGGGCTCTCAGCCGTGCTGCCCGAGTCGCCCTTGGTGAAAAGCGCGCGTAGCGAGTTCCTATCGCTGCCCGGAGCCCGCGGCCCGGCCGGCGAGTCGCCCCGGCCGCAAGAGTTAAGGGCCGACTGGCGCGAGTTTGGCCATGGCGAGCCTTCTCGGCTCGCCATACTGCTGACCGACCCCGGCGCCGCCTGGCTCGGCCTTGCCCATGGCCTTAAGTCCTTCGGTATTCCCTTCATGATCACGGACTCCCTTGATACGGCCTTGGAACACAGGGTCGTACTCGTGTATCCGGGTTTCAAAGAGGCTGATATAGGCCCGGCCGCCCTCGATGCGCTTAATAGCCATGCGCGCTCGGGAGGGGCTATCCTTTCCACCATACTGGCTCCGGCGCCGGACGCCCTGGCAGAATTGTTCGGCTTTAGCGGCACGAGGCGGAACCGTAAGCGCTTTGAGCTAAGCTATGCGGATACAAGCTTTGCCTCCGGCTTCATCTATCCCGAGGAGCGGACGATACGCCTTGGCAACCCCGAGTCCTCGCGGTGGAGGCTTAGGACCCTGGCGTTCTTGGAGCCCGACGAGGCAATAGCGCGCTATGACGACGGTTCGGCGGCCATAGTGCGGCGAAGCTTGGGGTCGGGCGCCGCCATGGCCTTCGGTTTTGACCTGGGGCTGTACATAAAGAGAGCGCAGGGCAACCGGGACGGAGAAGCCAATCGCGAATACGTAAACGGCTTCGAGCCGTCTATGGACACGGTGCTCCGTTTCTTAGGCGAGATATATCGCCATTACGAACCCGATGCGCTGACCCTGCACCCCGCGCCCGAGGGCCAGCCGCTCTCGGTAATCGTGTCCCACGACGTGGACTACGCGGGGTCGCTGGCCAACAGCGTATCGTATGCCGACTATGAGCGGAGCAGGGGCTACGGCGCCACCTACTTTTTACAGACCAAATACTTTCGCGACTTCTTCGACGAGGTGTTCTTCGATGAGCGCACGCCGCAATTGTTGGCTAGCCTGGAAGGCCTGGGCATGGAACTGGCCAGCCATTCGGTTAGCCATTCCGATATGTTCGCCCAGTTGCCCGTGGGAAGCTTCCGGGAAGCCTATCCGGAATACCAGCCCCGCATCATAGAGTTCTTCTATACCAGGAACGCGACTATCATGGGCGAGCTCCGGGTGAGCAAGTACCTGATAGAGCGCTACTCCCGTTCTACGGTATTGTCCTTCAGGCCCGGCTTTTTAGCTAATCCCTTTGCTCTGCCGCAGGCGCTCGAATCGGCCGGCTACCGCTACTCATCCGCCGTCACGGCTAACGACGTCATGACCCATTTGCCGTACAGGCAGGCCTTTAATCGCCTCTACGACTCTCAAACCATGAACTATGAATTTCCCGTAACGGTTGAGGATGAGAAGGATCCGCCGATGGACGGACGCGTAGACGAGGCCGTCGAGCTAGCGGAAAAGCTGTCCCGATACGGCGGCCTTTTCATGATACTGATTCACCCTAACGTGCTTGACGATAAGCTGCGCTTTCTGCAGGAATTTACCGAACGGGTACGGGATAAGGCCTGGTGGGGAACCCTGGCGGAGTTTGGGGCATGGTGGGAGGCCAGGGACCGCGTAGAGCTCGACGTCGTGTACAGGGAAGGCGCGCGCTACCTGCGCCTGACCGCTCCTGATCCTGTGGCGGGGCTCGGGCTTTGGCTGCGCGATGGTGAGTCCCTCGGCCCAAGCGCCATCGATACAAAGCGCATAGGAGAGCTTACCGTGCTAAACCTTCCCTCCGGCGTTAGCGAATTTGCCCTGATCCAGGAGGAGGCTCCCGCGGCGGTGCTTCCTGAGGGGGAGCGGGGACACTAAGGCGGGTTCCGGATATCGGGGAGCCTCCAGGCCTAACGGCGGAGAAGCCCTTGCGTTCAAGCTTCTGCCAGCCCTTATTCTTAAAGAGCAAGCCCACGGACGCGAACACCCGTGACCAGCCCATCAATTGCCTGAAGCCAAAATTCTCGATTATGGAATAGCCCAGGAGCGCCGCCAGCTCCTTATAGCGGAAGTACACTATCCCCCGCTCGGATAGGCCTAGCGATATGATGGAAATGAGGAGGCCGAAGAGCAGGACCGCGCTAAACATAATGGCGAAGATGTGCCAGTGCAGCGCTCCCGTGAGGAAGCCAATGATTAAGAACGGATAGCCGGCGAATTCGTAAAAGGGTCCTATAGCCTCGAAAATAAGGAAATAGGGAAAGGCCAAGAGCCCCGCGGCTCCGTACTTTGGGTTAAACAGCATAGTACGGTGCCAGGTCATGATCTCTATGAGCCCGCGGTGCCATCGGTCCCGCTGCTTATAGAGGCTGCGCATATCTTCGGGTACCTCGGTCCAGCAATTGGCGCTCGACGCGTAACGCACGCGGTATGGCCTGCCCGTATCGCCCATGCGCCTGACGAGCCGCACTACCAGTTCCATGTCCTCTCCCACCGTGTCGCGGTTGAACTCGCCGCGGCCGGTCATGTAGCCGCCTATCTCCAGCACACGGTCCCGGCGGAAAAGGCCGAAGGCGCCGGATATGATCAGGAGCGCGTTCATGCTCGACCAGCCGAGGCGCCCGGCTATGAAGGAACGCAGATACTCAATGGTTTGGAGCCCCGCTATGGTATTGCTTGAAAGCGCTATGGTCTGCAGCATGCCCCGCTCTACGGAGCAGCCGTTCACCGGAAGTATGTTGCCCCCGACGGCTATGGTTTCTTTGTCCGAGGTGATGATCTCCGCGGTCATCCTCAATAGGGCGTCAGGTTCCAAGAGCGAATCCGAATCTATGCTGCATAGGTAGTCGCAGCGCGCCAGGTTGATGCCGGTATTCAGAGCGTCAGCCTTGCCGCCGTTTTCCTTGTCTATTACCAGGAGCTTGGAATAGCCCGGCGAGCGGTACACTCCCCGTATGGGGGCCGTCGGCAAGGCCGCGTTCATGGCCGGGTCTATGCGCTCCAGCTCAAACTCCCGCATGAGTATATCCATGGTGCGATCCGCGGAGCCGTCATTGATAACGATTACCTGGAAATCGGGATACTCGAGCGTGAGCAGGGAGTGGACGCTCTGCACGACGGTCTTCTCCTCGTTGTACGCCGGCGCGAGTATGGAAATGGAGGGGAGTATGCCCGGCGTGAACAGATACTCCTTATCGAGCAGCCGCCAGTATGCCTCTTGGGCCAAGAGCGTGTTCCGGGCAAGGACGAGCAATAGGATATAGACGCAGTTCAGGCTTATCGCGTAGTAACCGAACCACCAGGTGAAGAGGCGGAATACTTCCCGCGCAACTATCCAGGTCCTTCCTATGGTCGCTCCCGCAAGGCCAAGCGCCATGCCCGCTACGGGAACCAGGATGATGAGGGCGAGCAGGGCCGATAGGCCTATCCTGTCGGCTCTCGTTAAAGGTATCTTCCTGGCGCTTTTTGGCAATTCATGGGCTTCGATGCCGAGCGCTGAGCGAAGATCCTGGTTCAGGTAGGCGGCGCAGTCCTGGCGGAATGCCGGCCGCGTTCCCAGGTATGGCGTAAGCCATTGGAGCACCAAGCCCTCGGTAGCGGCGTTATGGTTGGCGTTGAGGAAGGCGATGATGCCCGCGCTCCTGCCTGCCTCTATCATGCCCTCGACCAAAGGCTTGCAGCGTTCCGGATACTCGCTTGATACCAGGAGATAGGGCAGCCGTTGCGACAGGGCCATAGCCAGGCTGCGCCGCATAGCGGGATCGTCGGCCTTGTAGAGACATTCGGCCATACGCTCAACTTCTTCCGGATGCAGGGATAGATAGCTCGCCAGAGCCTCTATGGCCATGTCTTGTACCGAGGGATCGGCGAAGAAGGAACAGAAACGTTCCAGATCCAGCGGATAGGAAATTCGGCTAAGGCAACGTATCGCTACCTTCCTCGATACGATATCGATGGCGGGTTCGTAGGCTAATGCGGCCAGGAGTTCAGGATAAACGGATTCCGCAGACTCTAGCGCCGTGCTTCGTATCCTCGGGTCATCATGCCCTATATGGCTATTGACGTAATCCTTGAGCCATTTAGTCACGTGCGACTTCGCGCCCGCCAGTATGGCTATCTTTACGCCGGCCTCCTCGCTGGAAGCGCGGCTGTGCGCCCAGCCTATGAAACGCGGCCCCGCGGAAGCGAGCATTGCCCGCACCGACTTGAAGTAGCCCAGGCTGCAATGCTCAAGGCTGCGGGCTATGCCGTCCAGGGCCTTCTGCTCGCCTGAGTCCACGAGGTTCTTAACGAGGGCAAGGCGGATAAACTCCCGTTTTTCGCGCGCCAGGCTCTCTATTATCTCGTCTATATTCGTGCGGGATACCAGGGGACGGATAACCAGGGCCGCGCGATAGCGCTTGAGCGCGCTGGCGGAACGCAGGAGGCGGATGAGCCTCTTTTCTATGCCGGTAGCCCGAAAGATATCCTGTATCGGCTCCATGGCGGCGGCGTTGAAGGTAAGCGAGGCCCTCATATCGCGCCACAGGAGCAAGGCTTCCTCGGGGTGCCTGCTCACGAGCGTTTTAAGCGTGGCGATATTGCCCAGGAGCACGGCATCGGAGAGGGCCCCCCTAATGAGCTGGACGCGCTTGAATTTGGCGCGGCCCCGCGCCTTGCCTAGAAAGAGGAAGAGCAAGGCCAGCAGGTTCGCGACGAGGAAGAAGCCAAAGATGAGCAGCGCTATCTTCATGGATGACGTTCTTCCGCCGCTTCGTCGATGAGGAGCCGTATGATGCCGGCCAGTTCCACGGCCAGTATAGGCTTCTTGTAAAAGTGCTTAATGCCCAGATTTTGGGCCTTTTGAACGGATGCTTCGTTCTTATCCCTGGACATAAGGATGAAGGGAATATTTTTTAAGTCGGGAGACTCCCGCAGGCGTTGGCGTATCTGAAACCCATCCATCTGGGGAATGAATATCTCCGATATGACCACGTCGGGACGGTGGAGGTCGGCCTGGGCAATGGCTTCGCTTCCCTTGGTTACCACATGGGTTTCGTAGCCCTGCCGCTCGAGTATGCGGCGGAGCAGGTCGGCTTCAAAGGCATTGCCTTCCAGGAGGAGCACCGTGCCGCTGCTGCGCCGCAGCGTGATGGCGGAATCGGAGCATATAGAGTTGGCTCCCAGCTTATCCAGTAGCCGTAATCGCTCCTTTCCCACCTTCATGACGCTGCTATACAGCTTTCCCGTGTTAAGGAGGGTGTCGCCCAGTTCGCCTAGGCTGACTATGGCCGCGGAAACGGTGACCTTATCGACGAAATCCTCGGAATCCTCGACATAGTTTTTTATGCCCTGCATATAGGCTATGGCCGTTTCCTTGTCGCTGCCCTGCAGGTAATACGCGAAGAGCGGCCCGTTCATGCGGAAGAGCAAGGCGTTGGATCGCTTATTCTCGAAGAGGAGCTGGCCGAGGCCCTTGAGCGTGATGTCCCCGCTCTTAGCGCCGAATTTCCTGTTCAGGCCCTGTATGCCGTCCAGCCGGATAAAAGCCACCGTGTCGCCGAAAAATTCCGACTGCTCTCCGGCCATGAGCATGGATTCAAGGTACTCTTCAAAAAAGAATTCATTATAAAAGCCGGTAACGGGATCTTTGAGCTGATCTTCGTTCGCCTGAATGATGGATTTTTTCAACTCCAGGTTTTCCGTCTTAATCCTAGCCAGTTCGCTTAGCGCATCGCCGGCGTCGCAATCGTCGACCGCGAATAAAGCGCTCGCGAGGGAGAGGCCGCGTTCCAGCGCTGCGCCATTGCGGGGGAGCAGCGAAGCGGGATCTAGGCCGCGCAAAAGCTCTCGTATATCCGCCCGCGCTCCCAGGCGGGGAAATATAAGCTCGTGATAGAGGCGCAATCTCTCCTGTATATCCTCGCCCTCCTCGTCGCCCATGGAACCGAAGAGCATGCCGGTGAAGAGGCTCCCC
>JBFZES010000312.1:0-2836 GCA_041306725.1 Spirochaetaceae bacterium
TGGCTAGGTAGCGTCCCGGGCTGAGCCCAAATAAGGGCCGCAGCTGCACGGAAGCCTCGTCCACGTCCTTTTGGCTAAGTCGTTTGTCGTCTTTCATCGCCTGGGGATTATAGGAGCCGCCGTCGAGGCTTGTCAACGCGACGCAAAGATGGTAGTTTTTGAAAACCAATGAATGAGAACAATAGTTTTTATACCGCGTTGCAACTCTTTACCGAGCGGGCGTTAAGCGCGCGCAAGAAGAAACGCCTGGCCGCGCGCTTAAAGCAGCAGTCCAAGCACTGGCTGCGCGATTGGCTTGAAGCCATACTCTGGGCCGTATGCATGGTTCTCCTCATTAACCAGTATCTATTCCAAATGTACCGCATACCCTCGGGCTCCATGTCGGGCACGCTCGAGATCGGCGATATGATATTCGTGAATAAGCTCGTCTATGGGCCGGAACTCCTTCCCGGTATCGCCAAGCTGCCCGGTTTCAGGCAGCCCGAGCGCGGCGAGGTCGTGGTATTCCTTAACCCCACCTATTTGGGCAAGGGACCGGTATTCACTATACTGCAGCAATTCATTTATATGGCTACGCTTACCATGGTGGACATAGACCGCGACGAGAACGGCGAACCGCGCGTGCATTACCTGATCAAGCGGGCGGTGGGCGTGGGCGGCGATACCCTACGGGTGCTTGAAGGCAACATGGAGTTCCGCTTCCGCGGCAGCGGGCAATGGCTGGCCGAAGCCGATTTTTTAGCCTCAGGCGGGGGCTCCTATCCCGTGCGCAGGCTCATAGCCAAGGCCGACTATGCCGGTCTAGAGCAGGCCGGCATAAACGCGGCTTACCACGAAATGGGCATAAGCCCTCCCACTACATCAGCGAATCCCCCTGTATACGACGAATTCGCCTATCACAGCGCTCGGCTTGGTATACTCGCCGAAGCATCCCCCCACGTAGCGCGCAACGTGTACGAGGAGCGCAAGCTTAGGCAGGGCTGGTACGTGCCCGAGGGCCGCGTGTTCACCCTAGGGGATAACCGCGATAATTCGCGCGACGCGCGCTGGTACGGCGCGGTATCGATCAAGAAGGTGCTTGGGCACGCCCTCTTCATATACTGGCCGCTCAATCGCATGGGAAGCATACGCTAAGCCTATGAAAAGGCAGGAGTCGTATCAGGCGGCGCGCTACCGCCGCCAGCGTTTCCTCAAGTATCTCCGCTGGTTCGTGCTCGTGCTTGTCGTCTATGAGCTCATAACCATATATGCCGCCAAAGCCGTGGTCGTGCGTTCCACGGCCATGGAACCCACCCTGCGTCCGGGAGACCACATCGTGGTTTTCCCCTCGGCGTATAGCTTCGATACGGTCCTTACGAAGGATCAATTCGCCTACAGGACGCCGCAGCGGGGCGACCTCGTGCTGCTGCGCCTGCCTTCAGCCGAAGAACGCGGCTGGTTCGAGCGGGCCGCCTGGTCCGTCGTGGACTTTTTCACCTTTAACCGGCTTCCGTCCTCGCTGCGGCTCTCGTCGGAGGCCGTCATCAAGCGCGTCGTAGCCCTGCCGGGCGACAGCCTGTTCATGGAAAATTTTATCATCAAGGTAAAGCAACAAGGTTCAGAGCACTACCTCACCGAATATGAGTTGTCAGGCCGGTCCTATGACGTGAACGCGCAGGGCCTTCCCGAGGGCTGGCATAGCGGCCTGCCCCTCTCAGGCTATTTCGAGGAGAGGCGGCTCGGCGATGACGAATATTTCGTCGTGGGGGATAACCGCTTAAGCTATTCCGATTCGCGCTTTTTCGGCCCCGTATCATCGAAGGCCTTCCTGGGCAAGTTAGGCTTCCGCTATTGGCCGTTCAATAAAAAAGCCCTCGAATAGGCGGGGGCGTTGAGCACCCTTATCGCCGCGCCGGCGCTTTACCTGCACGCGCCGTTCTGCGCCAGCCGCTGCGCGTATTGCGATTTCCATAGCGGCGTGGCTTCCGCTCCCCAGTATGAAGCTTGGTTTGAGGCGATACGCCTCCACTTGGCCGCGCTCGGCGAGCGCCATGGCTCTCCCCGCCTATCCACGATTTACATAGGCGGCGGCACGCCAAGCGTGCTGCCTAAGCGCATGCTCAGCCGCATACTCAGTCTCCTCGTGCCGCGCTTGGCCATACCCCCCGCCGGCGTTTACGCCGAGGCGACCATGGAGGCCAATCCCGAGGATATCGACGAGGGCCTGCTATCGCTCCTGGCCGACGGCGGTCTTACGCGCCTGAGCGTGGGCGCGCAGAGCCTTGAGGACGGCGCTAGGCAACGCGTCCAGCGCAGAGGCTCTTCCGCCAGCACGCGTAGGGCTCTGGAGCTTATAGCCGGCCAATGGAAGGGAAGGCGCTCGGTCGACTTTATCTATGGGCTGCCGGGCCAGACTGCGCGCGGCTTAGAGGACGATGTGCGCTACGCGGCGGATTTGGGCTTTGGCCATATGTCCCTGTACGAGCTTACGATAGCGGAGGAAAGCCCCCTAGGACGCAGGCTCAAGGCCGGCGAAGAGCGCCTGCCTGAGCCCGACGAAGCCTTCGAGCACTACGCCGCCGCGCGAGAGTTGCTGTCGTCTCGGGGCTATGAGCGCTATGAGATATCCAATTGGTGCCTGCCCGGCCAGGAAAGCGCCCATAACATGAATTACTGGCGCATGGGCGACTGGCTGGCCCTTGGCCCTTCCGCGTCGGGTAACCTGCGCCTTACGGACGGGTCCTTCCTGCGTACGGACAATACCGACGACGACGATGCCTATTATAGCGATCCGGCGGCTTCGGCCGCCGAGTATCGCATAGACGGCTTCGACGCCCGATTCGAATACCTGATGATG
>JBFZES010000313.1:0-3937 GCA_041306725.1 Spirochaetaceae bacterium
CCGCGGCGGGCCGTTTTGCCCTGAGCTTAAAGGCTGCCGGCTACAAGGCGGGCGAGAAGATAGCGCTTTTGTCAGAAAACCGGCCCGAATGGGGCGTAGCCTACTTTGCCATAACGGCGGCCGGCTATGTGTGCGTGCCCATACTGACGGACTTCGGCAAGGAGCAGATAGGCAATATACTGGCCCACGCCGAGGCCAAGGCCATCGTGGTGTCAGAGAAGCTCCGGGCCAAGCTCGACGCCAAGGCTCCTAAGGCCTACGCCATAGAGGAGCTCTTAAAGCCTCAGGAAGGCCCCGAGCCCGTGCTTGAGAGCGTGTTCGAGCCTTTGGATGAGAAGGGCCTGGCGGCCATACTGTATACATCGGGTACCACGGGCAATTCCAAGGGCGTCATGATGACGCATAAAAACCTGGTGTGGGACGCCTGGGCCACCCGTACCATCATCAAGCAGGGCAGGAATGACCGCCTTTTGTCCGTGCTGCCCCTGGCGCATACCTACGAGTGCACGCTGGGCCTCATAGCCACCATCATGCAGGGTCCGGCGGTGTGGTACTTAGACAGGCCGCCGGTGGCCTCGGTGCTGCTGCCCGCCATGGAAGTGGTGCGGCCCACCATCATGCTCACGGTGCCCATCATCATAGAGAAGACCTACCGCGCCAGCGTTAAGCCCTCGCTTGAGAAGATATCGCTGTACAAGAATCCGCTCTTCCGCAATCTGCTCATCAAGGTGGGCGGCAAGAAGCTCATGAAGAAGTTCGGCGGTTGCCTGCGATTCTTCGGCATAGGCGGCGCGGCGCTCTCCGCCGACGTGGAGGAGTTCCTTCGGATAGCCAAGTTCCCCTACGCCATAGGCTATGGGCTTACGGAAACCGCTCCCCTCCTCGCTGGCTGCCATCCCCGCAAGACGGTGTACCGTTCCACGGGCCCGGCCATGAAGGGCGTAGAGCTGCGCATAGCCGAGCCCAACGCCCAGACCGGCGAGGGCGAGATACAGGCGCGCGGGCCTAACGTGATGCCCGGCTACTATAAAGACCCCGAAAAGACGGCCGAGGTGTTCACCGCCGACGGCTGGTTCCGCACCGGGGACTTGGGCTATTTCGACCCCAAGGGCAACCTGTTCATACGCGGCCGCTCCAAGGCCATGATACTGTCGGCCACGGGAGAGAATATCTACCCCGAGGAGATAGAGTCGCTCCTCAATTCGCACGAGTACGTGGCGGAATCCCTGGTATACGGCGACGAGAAGGGCCTAGCCGCCCTGGTGCACCTGAAGCCCGAGATCCTCGAGCGCCTTGAGGCGGCGGTAGCCGACAAGGTGGAAGACGCGGGCCTGCTCATGGAGAACATACGCAAGGAAGTGAACGCCCGCCTTGCGTCCTTTAACCGCATAGGCAAGGTGCATATCCAGAAGGAGCCCTTCGAGAAGACGCCGAGCCAGAAGATCAAGCGCTTTCTCTACCCCAATAAGGGCGACGAGAAGAAATAATTAGTTCCCCGAACCTTGTTGCTTACGCAAGCAAGGAGTAAGTCTAGAACGTATTGGCTCCATGGAGGTACCTACCATGGAGCCACTGTTCTGTCCCAATCCTCGTTGTAGCCACCACAACGATCGCCCAGAAGAGTATAAGGGCTATTGGTCCAAGATAGGATTCCACGACACCTTGGTCGTGGGACCCGTCCAGCGCTTCAGTTGCAACGCCTGCGGCAAGACCTACTCGGAGCGAACCTTCTCTATCCAGTACTACACCAAACGCACCATCGACCTTAAAGAAATCCACCGCGGGCTCACGCAGGGCGAATGCATAAGCGCTATAGCCCGTCACCTTGGTTGCACCTTGGAGAGCGTCCAGAACCGGATCGATAGGCTCGGCCGCGCGTCTATCGCGGCTCAAGCCCGCATCCTTGAAGGTTTCACCGCCAGCGAGCATATGGTAGCTGATGGCTTTGAGAGCTTCGACCGGTCGCAATATCATCCCTGCCACCACAACATCATCGTCGGTAAGAGCTCGCAATTCCTTTTTGGATCGACACATGTGACCCTGCGGAGGAAGGGCCGCATGACCGCTTCTCAGCGAAGTCTGCGCTCGCACCTTGAACAGCGATGGAAGCCACCTCGCGGGGGACTGTCGGCGGCCTTCCGCGAACTCATGGAGGGCTTCCTTAGGTACTGGGACCAGAAGGCCATGGAAGGCCTGCAACTCTGGACCGATGAGCATCCCGTCTACCCACAGGCCATTGCGTCGCTACCGAGCCTGCGCCTGGCTATGGCGGAGGGACGATTCGAGCATAGAACCCACCCGTCGCATGCGCCGCGTGGCCTCCTGAATCCGCTCTTTTCGGTGAACTACTACGATCGGGAACTTCGGAAGGACCTTGCCGCTTTCCATCGCGAGAGCACCTGCTTCACGAGGAATGTAGCTAATGGGCTTATGCGCATGCGACTCTACCTGATCTACCACAATTACCAGAAACGATACCGGATGCGGCCGTTATGGCTAACTTTCACGCATGCCCAGGCTGCGGGCGTACCCGTATTCAAGATCCGTGATGGGATAAAAGGCTACTACACGGACAGGCCCTTCCTATCAAAGCTGAGCTTAAATGATGAAGAGATAAAGGTTTGGATGAAAGCCCATGCTACGCCGCTAAAGGAACGAAAGGAGTATGTGCCTAAGTATGCCATCGCCTGTTAGGCATCGCTGGAGACACAAGGTTCGGGGAACTAACTAAAGTTCCACGGCCATTCCGCAGGACAGCCAGCGCACGCGCTCGCCCATGGCGGCCCAGAGGGCGGCGAAGCCCCGGGGGCCGGTGCAGTGGCAGCAGTAGAGCAGTTCGGGCTTCATGGCGGCCAGCTCTTCGGCTACGGCCCTAAGCTCGCCTAGGCTCGCGTCTCCCAGGTGAAAACCGCCTATGACGGCCTTAAGGGCCTGGCCCGGAAAGGCGGCCAGCGCGTCCCCGACTATATTGACTATGCCGCGGTGGGCGCAGCCGCTAATGACGACGAGGCCGTCCTCTTCCTCGATAATCAGCGACAATTCCTCGTCGAACTGGTCCTCTTCTTCTACCCCGTCTTTGACCACGCGCAGGCGCGGCGATAGGGAGGCGTGCGGGCCCAAGGGAGCCCCCGGCAGCATATGAAGGCCAGGTCCCAGGCTACGCCTCTCGCCCACGCTTTCTATGCGCACGCCGCGCGATGTAAGGGGGACCTGGTCGACGCCTATGTCTTCGCGCAGGGCGGGAGTCTGCGAGTATTTGGCGCGCTCGAAGCCTACGCCCGCGTACACGGGCGGCAGGGCGGGGCCTAGGCGTTCGGCAAGAGCTTCAAGGCCGCCGCCGTGGTCGTAGTGGCCATGGCTCAGCACGATGGCGTCCAGCTCGTCCAGCTTGATGCCTAGGAGCGCGGCGTTGTGCAGGAAGGCGCCGCTCTGGCTGGTATCGAAGAGGATACGCTTGCCGCGCGCCTCGATATAGAAAGAAAGGCCATGCTCCGAGCGGAAGCCCCGCCGTGGGCAGTAATCGTCCATAAGCGACTTTATGAGCATGGGGACTCCTTCCGCCCGCTAGCGGGCGCTTCGAGCGCGGTAATCGGCCAGCGCTGCCTGTAGGGCCTGCACGCCGAGCAGCGAGCAGTGCTTTTTGTTCTCGGGTATGCCGCCCAGGGCGTTCACGACGTCGTCGTCGCTTATGGCCGCGGCCTCTTCGATGGCCTTGCCTTTGGCCAGCTCGGTGAGCATGCTGCTCGTGGCTATGGCCCCGGGGCAGCCGTAAGACTTAAAGGCGACTTTATCTATGCGCCCATCGCGCACGCCTATCCAGAGTTTCATTTCGTCGCCGCAGCCGGGGTCGCCTATGCAGGCGTAGCCGTCGGTATCTTCCTGCGACAGTTCGCCCACGTTGCGCGGCTGGCTGAAATGGTCGATCACTTCGTCGGTG
>JBFZES010000314.1:0-10004 GCA_041306725.1 Spirochaetaceae bacterium
AGGCAGGGCCTTGCCGAAGAGGAAGCCCTGAGCGCTATCGCAGTCCATGGAGCGCAGCAGGTAAAACTGCTCCGCGGTCTCGACGCCTTCGGCCACGACCCGGATACCCATGCGGTGGGCCATGGCTATGGTGCTATTGACGATTTCCCTGGCTACGGAGGAGCGCGTCATGTCCTGGACGAATTCCTTGTCTATTTTCAGGCTGTCTACCGGAAGCTCTTTAATGTAGTTTAAGGATGAGTAGCCCGTGCCGAAATCATCCACCGCTATCGCCACGCCAAGGGCCTTGAGCCTAGCAAGCGCGGCGCCTGCGTCCAGCAGTTTGGATAAGAGCACGCTTTCGGTAATTTCCACGGTAAGGTTTCCAGGGGCTAATCCCGCCCTGTCGAGGGTATCGAGTATGAGCGCGGTAAAGTCGTCTCGCTCAAGCTGCATGGCCGAAATATTGACGGCGATGCGCAGGTGCTTGGTATTTGCCCTGCACCACAGCGCGCCTTGGGCGCAGGCGTGGCGCAGAATCAGCCTGCCGAGCTTCTGAATAAGCCCGGACTCCTCGGCCAGGGGTATGAAGCTATCGGGGCTTAGGTCGCCCCGCAGCGGGTGCTTCCAGCGGGCCAGCGCTTCCACTCCTTCGATAAGCCCGTCGCGGACGCGTATGACGGGCTGGTAATGGACGTGCAGCTCTTGCCGCTCGACGGCGTCCCTGAGCTCCGCTTCCAGGCGGGTTTTTCCGCGCTGCTTGGCGAATATGCCCTGATCGAAGCGGAGGACGCCGTCCTTGCCTTGGTTTTTGCAGCCCTGCATGGCCAGGTCGGCGGCTGAGAGCAGGCTTTCCTCGTCCTGGCCGTCCTGAGGCCATACGGCTATGCCTATGCTCGCGCGCAGAGCGTAGCCGCCCTTGTCCGTATACACCTGGCAGAGGAGGCTATCCCGTATGCATTCGGCGGCCTGATCGGCGTCGAGGGGGGCGCATAGGCCAATGAGTATGCTGAACTCGTCGCCGCCGGTACGCGCTATATAGTATCCGGATTGAAGGGCGTTTTGCAGGCGCGCGGCGGCGGCCTTGAGTATACGGTCTCCTTCCTCGTGGCCGTAATCGGTATTGTAGCGCTTGAAATTGTCGAGGTCGGCCATGACGACCGCAACGGCGCCAGAGCTTGCCTTAGCCTGGACAATGGCGCTTCGCACGGCGTCTGAGAATAGGGCGCGGTCAGGCAGGCCAGTCAGCTTGTCATGGTGCTGAGCCCAGCGTAGGCGCTCCCGCAGCTCTTTGGCCTCGGTTACGTCGTGGACTATGCCCACGTAGCGCGGGGCGTTGCGATCGAGCCCCTCGCGCCCAGGTGCGAGCGCGACGGTGAGCTCGTCTATCCGTATCTGCCCGCGCGCGTCGGTTCGCGCCAATTCGCCGCTCCAAAAGCCCACCGTACCGAGCGCCGCCCGCGCGTTGCCCAAGGCTCCGGCGTTGCCGGGCTCGGGATAGAGTCCGTCAAGCGCCTGGGGCAATTCAACGCTTTCGAGCCGCAGGAGCCCTTCAAGGGCCGGATTGGCGAAATGGATGGACAGTGAGCCGTCGGCTATGAATACGCCGTCGCTCATGATCGATACGAGGGTACGGGAGAAGGCCTGCAGGGCTTCTCCCGGCAGACTATGGCCTTCTTTGTCCTTGGCATTGTCGAAACGCATAGCTGTAGTACCGCCCAGGACCGGATGAATCGCGAAAAGCGGACGACCGGCAGATTCTTTAGCTATATTGTAGCATAGCTCTGTCGCAACGTGGAAGGAGTAAATATGCTGAAGCTGAGCGCGGCCCTGCTGTTCGCCGCCTTGAGCGCCGCCCCCGCCCTTGAGCCCGATATACTCTGGCGGGAGGCCGTGGCCGCGCATAGCAAGGCCGAGGGCTATGGCCCCGGCCGAACGGTCATCCTTATAGAGGAATTGAGCCCGGAAGGCGCTGTCCTATCCTATGAACGCGGCGAGACCCTCACGGATTGGCGAGGCCCTGCGCCTACGGTAACGCTGGTGGCTGCCGAGAAGAACGGCAAAGACGCCAGCGCCGAGTGGAAAAAGCGGCTTGCCAGGCAAGATGGCGAGGCGGGCGGGCCCCCTGAGGGCTTTGACGCAAGCCCCGTCATAGCGCGCTATAGCGAAGCCGTTCGCTTGGGAGCGTTCGCGCCAGTCGCGGACTCCTGGGGCCTGCCCTATACGCTGGCGGCGGGCAAGTCGGAGGCCTCGGGCACGATGCGCTTCGGCCCTGACGGCAGGCTCCTAGCCGTGGAGCAGCGCTGGACTAAGCTCCCGATCTTCGTGTCTGCCATGAGCGCTTCGTACAGCTATGAGTACCACCGCGACGCCCTCGTCATACGGGCCTTAACTATAGACGCGGAGGCTACCATACTCTTCGTCAAGAAGCGCTTCCGCATGCAATTCGGCTTTTCGGAGTGGCAGAGAAAGCCTCAGTAGACCGTCCGGGCCAGATCGAAACGGGGCAGCTTCTCCGCCTCCATGGCCGCGTAAAGGAAGAGCTCGAGGAGCACCCGTTCGTGCGCCTGCCCCATGGACCTCAGCCGCGCATCGGTATCCACGCCGAAGGCTATGAGCTCGGCGCAGCGCCTCGGGGTCCACCGTTTCCTCGCGGCATCGTACTGGGATAAGAGCTTTCTGCTCGTGATGCGCAAGGAGCGGGCGGCGGTCTCATAGGGTTTCCCCTCGGCCATGGCCGCGTGCAGGCCGGCTAGCCTTCTGAACGACCAGAGCAGGCCGGCTAAGAGCCCGACGCCGTTGCCGTCGCGGTTGGCTAAGATGGCGGAGAGCACGTCAAGGGCCTGCTCGAAACTGCCCTGCGCCATGCGGTCAAAGAGGCTGAAGGCATCCTCGGAGCGATTATGGCTTATATAGCGCTCCACGTCTTCTTCCCGTATGCGAGCGCCACGGGGAAAGAAGAGCGCCAGGCGCGAGCACTCCACTTTGAGCGCCTCGGTATTGTTTTCGACGAGCTCGAGCAGCGCTTCAATCGCCTCGGGTTCCGCGCCAAGGCCTTGCGAGGAGAAATAATCCCGCACCCAGCGTTCCATCTCCGCGCCGGATAGTTCCCAGAAGATTTTCTTCGCGTCTTTGGGTACCGCGTCTTCTATAGCCTTGTCTACGCCATAGCCTTCCGATACCAGCACGAGCACCGTGCGCTCGGCGGGATTCTTGGCGTAGGCTGCGAGGGCCTGCACGTCCGATTTGAGCTTAACCGCTTCCGCCCCTAGATACTGCACGAATTTTCCCGCGGAAAAGAGAGAGCCGTTCATGAGTATATCCAGGAGCCTCGTAACGTCGACGTCTTGGGCGTATATTCTATGCTCTTCAGGCTTGTCGCCCCATTCCTTAGCGCAGCGCTCGAGGCTCTGGCGTATGAATTCGCTCCGCCTCCCCAGTTCCGGGCCGCCTACGATGAGAATGGGTTCCATGGCCTTTCAATAGTTCCTGATAATGCCGCGGAGGCGGCCTAGGATGCGCACGTCCTGGGTAAAGATAGGCGCGTAAGCCGGATTTTCCGCGGCCAGCTTGATGCGGCCCTTTTCGCGGTAGAAACGCTTGAGGGTAACGGAGTCCTCGAGCATGGCTACTACGATATCCCCGTTGTCGGCCAATTGCTTCTGCTCGATAACGGCCACGTCGCCGTCCAGTATGCCCGCGCCCATCATGCTATCGCCGCGGACGCGCAGGGCGAAGCAACGGCCTTTATTGACCATGGCGGAGGGCACGAACACGGTATCCTCGAAGTTCTCGTCCGCGAAAATGGGCTTGCCGGCCGCCACGTTGCCCAGTATGGGTATCTCGGTTACGGGAGACTCCGATACGGTCTTGCCCAGTATCTCGATAGAGCGCGAACGGTTCTCTCCCAGGCGAAGGTAGCCCTTCTTCTCTAAGGCTTTAAGGTGGTCATAGCCGCCCTTTACGCTTATGCGGAAATTATCCGATATCTCGCGTATGGTGGGCGGGCAGCGCCGTTCCTGCTGGTAGCGCTCGATATACTCGAGGATTACCTTCTGGCGTTCCGTTAGTTCTTTCATTCCCCTGCCTCAATCCCGAACTTCTTGATCTTCGCGTGTAAATTGCTTGGATAGACGCCCATAGCTTCGGCAGCCTTGGCGATATTGTACTGCATCTTTCGCAAAATGTGGAGTAAATATCGCCGCTCGAATTCTTCCCTGGCCTCGCTGAGCCTAAGCGAGAGCAGTTCGCCCAGATCGCAGGGCTCGGGAGCCGGTTCAGCCGCATGGCCGTAGCCCCCACCCATGCCGCTCAGGAAGTGCGCGATAGTCTTGGCCGATAGCACGCTCTCGTCGCTCATGACCGATATGCGCTCTATAAAGTTCTTTAGCTCGCGCACGTTGCCCGGCCACTCATGCTCAGCCAGTATGGCCATGGCCTTGGCTTCCAGGCTGCGCGAGGACCCGTTGGCATGCTTATCCAGGAAGACGCGCGCTAAAAGCGCTATGTCCTCGCGCCGCTCGCGCAGGGCGGGCATGCGTATGGGTATGACGTTGAGCCTGAAGTACAGGTCTTCCCGAAAGCGGCCCTGCGCTATTTCCTCGCGGAGGTCCTTATTGGTAGCCGCAATGACGCGCACGTCGGATTCCAGGGTTTCCTCGCCGCCCAAGCGTTCAAAGCGCATTTCCTGTATGGCTCTCAGTACCTTTGCCTGGGCCGAGAGGCTCATATCGGCTATTTCGTCCAGGAAGAGGGTGCCCCGATGGGCCAGCTCGAATTTGCCCTTGCGACGGGATACGGCGTCGGTGAACGAGCCTTTTTCATGGCCGAAGAGTTCGCTCTCGATGAGGGTTTCCGGTATGGCGGCGCAGTTCACCGCTATGCAGGGGCCCTCTGAGCGCTCCGACAGCTCATGTATGCGCTGGGCGGCCAGTTCTTTCCCGGTACCGTTGTCGCCGGTAATGAGTACGCGGGCGTCCGATTTAGCGCTCTGCTCAATGAGCGAGCGCACGTCCTGTATGGCCTGGGAATCGCCTAGTATGTCGTCGGCCTCCACGGCCTTGCGCTTAAGGCGCGCGTTTTCTGCCCGCAATTTTACCAGAGCTTGCGCGTTTCGCACCGCCGTCGACAAACGGTCTATGGATAAGGGCTTTTCTATGAAATCGAAGGCTCCCAGCTTAACCGCGCTTACCGCCAAGTCTATGCTGGCATGGCCCGATACCACGATGACTTCTATGCCGATGTAGGCGGCTTTTATGGCTTTGAGCACGTCTATGCCGCCCATGCGGGGGAGCCACACGTCGAGGAGCACGAGGTCCACGCTTTCCCTCTGGAGCATGTCGAGGCCTATGGGCCCATCTTCGGCGACGAGCACCCGATAGCCCTCGTCTTCGAGTATGTCCTTGACGGTCGAGCGTATGCCGGGTTCATCGTCTATGACGAGTATGGAGCTCATGTCATTCATTCCTTAATAGGCGAAGCCTCGTCGGCCGGCAGATCGATGATGAAGAGCGTGCCCTGCCCCGGTGGGGACTCGTAGCGTATGGAGCCGCCGTGCGCAGCGACGATGTGCTCGACTATAGCCAGTCCAAGCCCCGTCCCGGTGGGCTTCGTGGAAAAATACGGCGTGAAGATGCGATCGCCGATTTCTGGCGCTATGCCGGGGCCATCGTCCCTGAGCTGCAATCTACAATAGCGGCTATCCTCGGTTTTGACAAGGTCGCTGCGTATCCATACCCTGCCCCTTCCGCCTGTAGCGTCGGCGGCGTTGGACACGAGATTGACCAGGACCTGCTTAAGGTGGCCCCGGTCAGCGCGTATGCGGAGCTCCGCATCGACGCCCCCGATATCTAAAGCCAGCCCAGGCCAGGATGTATCGAAGAGGTAGAGCGATTCCTCTATGAGCTCCTTTAGCCTGAACCAGGCCTTGTTGGGTTCGGGGAGCCGGGCGAAATCGCGGAATTCAGAAAGCAGCCCCTCCATCGCGGACGATTCCTGTACGATCGCGAGCATGGACTTCTCGAGTATGGCGTCTATGGATTGCGGCGACTCGCGCCAGCGCTTGAGCACGCGTTCAGCGGAGAGCCGTATGGGCGTAAGCGGGTTGCGCAGCTCGTGCGCGAGCCGCCTGGCCATGTCCTGCCAGGCCAGGAGGCGCTCGCTGCGCATCTGGTCGCCCTTATGCCGCTCGATCCTCGATAAGGATGCGTTGAGCGCCTCGATAAGGCGGCCCGCTTCGTCGCCGGGCTTAGCCAGGTAGGCCGCCTTGGCTGCGCCGGCGTCTATGCGGCGTATAGCGTCTTCAAGCGCTACCAGCGGCTCTACGAGGCTGTCTGAGGCGAGCGCGGCGAATAGCGCGGCTAAGGCCAGCAAAGACAGGCTAAAGGCAGCGCTAAAGAAGAATATAGCCCCTCGGGCGCTATCGGACACCGCGCCGGCCAGGGATAGGGACTGCCTGGCTACGCGGAGGCGTTCGGCGGCAAGCTCCGCTTCCGGCGCCACGCGCATCGTCACGGAAGCCGCTATGAGCCTACCGTCGGGAACGGCGCCGGCCTCGCGCGTGAAATAGCGGGAGTAGCTAGCGCCCGCCGAGGAGAAACGCTGCAGGAAAGCGCTGCGTTCAGCGGGGATGGCGCCGTTCGAGCGCAGTTCAGCGGGGCCATGATAGCCTATGCTGCCTTCGCGGTAGTAGAGCTCTACCGCGGCGATGGCGGGGTATCGCTCCTGCAGGGCCGCGTAGGCCGCGGCGGCGTCGGCCCCGCGCGCGGCAAGCACCGGGGCTAAGTCCCGTTCGGAGGCGTACTCAAGGTCTCGTTCCTGCTCTGCGTAATACGCCAACAAGCGCTCAATGCCGGCGTCCAGCCCCGCGCGCACCGCTTGCGAAGCCGGCGCTTGATAGGCTTTCAGGGCTTGCGCCCCGAGGAAAAGCAACGGCGGCGATACCGCCATGAAGGCGCAACTTAAGAAGAGGGCCAGGGTGCGCGCCTTGGTGGCCGCGCCCCAGCGCTTGGCGCGCAGATCCTTAACCAGCCTGGCCAGCAGCGCCGCGAAGATCGCGCCAAGCGCCGCCGGCAAGAGGAGAAAGAGCGCCTGCGTGGCGCCGCCGCGCAGGCCGGGCTCCGCTACGGAGCGCGCGAGCGCGCTATCCATATAAAGATACAAGCCTACGCTCGAAACAAGGTATATGACGCTTATGAGTATGGCGTCGCCGCTATGGCTCGGCTTCTTACCCAGAAAGGGCATTATTCCTCTTCAAAACGATTGATGAAGAGCTTCTCTATGGCCGCGGCCGCGTCCGCTTCATCCTCGCCCTCGGCAATGATAAGTATGGTGCTGTCATAGCCGGCGCCGAGCGTGATTATGCCCATGATGCTCTTGGCGTTTATGCGGTCGCCGTTTTTTTCAAGGAAGATGCGCGATTTGAATTTTCCGGCCGTCTGTACGATCATGGCTGCGGGCCGGGCGTGTATGCCTGCCCGGTTTTTTATGACGGTTGTCTTCTCTACCATGTGATGAGCTCTCCCTTAAATGGATTCGTCCCTGCCGAAATAGATGGCCCGCGCGCTCTCGCTCTCCAGCCAGCGCAGTATGTTTTGGTTAAACTCCTTAGCCGAATGGTAGCCCATTTTCTTAAGGCGCTCGTTCATGGCCGCCGTCTCGACGATTATGGGTATGTTGCGGCCGGGCTTAACCGGTATGTCCAGCTTGGGCACCATGACGCCGAGTATGTCCTCGGTGTTTTCATCTGTGCCTATGCGGTCGTACACCTTGTTGGAGTCCCACTCCTCCAGCTTGCATATAAGCTGCACCTGTTTCTTATCCCTGATGGCGCCTACGCCGAAGAGGTGGGTAACGTTGATAATGCCCAGGCCGCGTATTTCCATGTGGTGGCCTATGACTTTATTGGCTCCCGAGCCCATGAGTATATTCCCGCTTACGCAGCGTATCTCGACCACGTCGTCGGCCACGAGCCGGTGTCCCCGTTCGATGAGCTCCAGCGCCGTTTCGCTCTTGCCCACGCCCGAATCGCCGGTTAAGAGTATGCCTATGCCGTACACCTCGACGAGCACGCCATGCACGCTGGTCTTAGGCGCGAATACCGAGGCCAGCACGCGCATGAGCCTGGCCGCCAGCTCCGTCGAGGACAGGTTGGAAAGCAGTATGGGGCAATCGGCCGCCTCGGCCGCCTCGGCGAATTTCGGCTCGGGGGCTTGGCCGTTGGCTATGACAAAGCAGGGTATGGGGTAGGAGAATATCTTCGGTATGCCTTCAAGCTTATCCTCGGAGGCGAGCAGGCGCAGGTAGGCGGCCTCGCCCTGTCCTATGAGCTGTATGCGCTGGTAGGCGAAGTCCTCGAAGAAGCCCGAAAGGGCAAGGCCGGGGCGGTTTATGTCCGGGCCGCTTATCTCCCTGCCCAGGCCCTTCCGCCCGCCTATGCAACGGAGCTCAAGGGCGTCATGCTCCTTGAGATCAAGGTCGAGAAGGTCAAGTACCGTGAAGCGCTTAGTTTCCATTGCGGCTAGCATAATCCGAATCCCTTCATTACGCAATCAGAAGCGCTGGTTTCGGACCCGGGGCAAAAAAAAGCCGTACCGGAGGATACTCCGGCACGGCCGCGCTAGTCGCTCAACGAGGGCTACTTTTTGTCCTGCACCTTCTTATTTTCCTTATTGATTTTCTGTTCGAGGGTATCGATAAGCTTATCCATGCCGGCGATGAGTTCAAAGTCCGTTTCGCTTACGTGAGCCTGGGTTCCCCAGCGGAAATTCACGGTGCAATCGCATTGAAACTGCTTGCCCTTGGTGAATGAGAACAGCAGATCGACGATCAGGTCCCTTGCATAGGCTATGCGCTCGAGCTTTTTGTCTAAGTACGCCCTATTGGCATCGCTTAGGTCAAAGTGCACGGAACGGACGTCTATTGTCATGAAAACCTCCTTGACGGCAGCGCTTGCGCGCGGGCCGCCCTGCCTGTGTTCTGGCGCAACGCTAAGCCTTGAGCCTCGCGGGCGCCCCTTGCTGTGCCTAGCCGTGTTTGCGGCTAAACGATGAATCCATATTGAGTTCCTGGCGGTACTTCGCCACGGTCCTGCGGGCCAGCTTTATGCCTTTTTTGATCAGCAGGTCGCTTATGTCCTGGTCGGACATGGCGCTCGATTCGGCTTGGATAAGCTCCTTAATAAGCTGCTTTACGCCCTCTTTGGAGAATCGGGAGCCTTTTGAGCCCGAGCCGGATATGCTGTTGGTGAAAAAGTAGCGCAGTTCGAATATTCCCCAATCGGTCTGCACGTATTTCTTGCCCGCTATGCGCGATATCGTGGTTTCATGCACGCCTACCTCGGCGGCTATGTCCTTAAGGGTAAGCGGCGCGAGGTATTTAGGCCCGCGCGCGAAAAACTGGCGCTGGAACTCCACGATGGAGCGCACGACCTTGAGCAGGGTCCGGTTGCGCTGATGTATGCTTTGGATGAACCAGCGGGCGCGGCGTATGTTATCCTTCACGAAGGTATCGGTCTCTTTGTCGTGCTTGCTGCCCGAAAGTTCGTCAAAGAAGGGATTTATGCCTATGACCGGCAGTTCCTCATCGTTGATGACGATGACGAATTCCCCATCCTTAAGCTTGACCTGCACGTCGGGCGTCACGTAGCGGGTTTCCTCGGCCGAGTACTGGCGGCCGGGGAAGGGGTTCAGCTTCTTTATGAAGGCCATGGTATCGGCCATGTCATGGTCGCTGAGCTTAAGGCGCTTTTGAATCTCGGCGTGCTTGCCATGTTCCAGCAGATCGATATAGTCGCGCAAGACTACGAGGGCCGCCGTGGGCGGGGCGGGGGACAAGAGCGTCTGCACCACGAGCGATTCCCTGTAGTCGGCTACGCAAACGCCCACCGGTTCAAGGCTCCGCACCACCGCCATGACCATGTTAATGGTGTCATGATGCGAGCCTTGGCAGAGAGCGTAGGGGTCTTCTTTGTAAAAGCCGTCAGGATCGAGGTTTTGTATGAGCTTTTCGCCTATGTCGCGCTGATC
>JBFZES010000315.1:0-11099 GCA_041306725.1 Spirochaetaceae bacterium
CATACTGGTCGCGTATGCGCACGATGAAGTCCATGAGCTCAAGCGATTCCTGCGGGTTCATGCCCGCCGCCGGCTCGTCGAGAAGCAGGAGCTCGGGCTTGGTGGCCAAGGCGCGCACGATTTCCAGGCGCCGCTGCTTACCGTAGGGCAGCGATACGGCCGATTCCGAGGCCGCGTCGGCCAAGCCCACGGAATCGAGCAGGCTCATCGCGAAGTCCCTCGATTCGCGCTCTTTCTTCAAGTAGCCCGGCAGGTGCAGGGTGGAGGCGAACACGCCTACGTCCATGCGCAGATGGCAGGCCACCAGCACGTTCTCGAGCACGTTCATTTCCTTGAAGAGCCGTATGTTCTGGAAGGTGCGCGCTATGCCCCTCTTCGTTATGCGGTGCGACTTCAAGCCCGTTATATCGTGCGACTTGAAAAAGACCTTGCCTTCGCTCGGCGTATACACGCCGGTTATCATATTGAAGGCGGTCGTCTTGCCGGCGCCGTTAGGGCCTATGAGGCCTACGATCTCGTTCTTCTCTATGGCTATGTTCAGGTCGGCCACCGCGGTCAGCCCGCCGAACCGCATAGAAACGCTGTCGGTGCGCAGCATCAGCGGCCTCCTTTCCGGGCGCCTTCGCCCCGCTTCTTGGGCCTGAGCGACGCGAGCAGGGACTTGGCCGAGAACAGGTCCCAGGAGAATTCCTTGGTGCCCATGAGCCCTCGCTGCCGGTACAGCACCACGATCATGAGCAGGATGGAGAATATGACCATCCTGAGGCCGGGCAGGCCCTGGGTCTTGATGAAGATCAGGTTCATGGGCATGTCCAGGAAGCGCAGCGCCTCCATGAGCACCGTCACGATTATGGCGCCGAGCACGGAGCCCGTTATCGAGCCGTTGCCGCCCAAGACGACGATGAGGAGTATATTGAAGGTGAGGATGAGGTTGAACATCTTGGGGTCTATGGTCGTGATCATGTGGCCAAGGAGGGCTCCTCCTATGCCGGCCCAAAAGCTCGATATGACGAAGCTCGTCACCTTTACCCTGAACACGTTCACGCCCATGGCCTCGGCGGCTATTTCGTCGTCGCGCACGGCCTTTATGGTGCGGCCGTAGCTTGATCGCAGCAGCAGGACCAAAAAGAGAGCGGCCAGGGCGGCGCAGCCCCACACCACCCAGGTGGTGGAGTATTTGGGTATGGCCTTAAGGCCCTGCGCCCCGTTGGTAAGCGACTGGGCGTTGGTTATGAGCACGCGTATGATCTCGGCGAAGCCCAGCGTGGCTATGGCCAGGTAATCGTCGCGCAGCCGCAAGGCGGGCGCTCCTATAAGCAGGCCCACGAAGGCGGCGCAGAGCCCGGCTATGATAAGGGCTACGATGAAGGGCAGCTGCACGGTTTGGAGCCAGGGCACTATGGGCGTCAGGAAGAAGTTCATGCTTTTCTGGGCGGGCGTCATGGTGAGCAGGGCGCTTACGTAGGCGCCTACGGCCATGAAGCCGGCATGGCCCAGAGAGAAGAGCCCCGTAAAGCCGTTGAGCAGGTTTAGCGATAGGGCCAGTATGATATAGATGGCCGATAGGTTCAGGATGCGCACGGCGAAGGGGCCGAGAAAGGCGTCGCCTATCCCTATAATCGCTATGCCTACGGCCGCGGCGATAATGCCGCGTATGGCGTTTTTCTTGTTCATGGCTTACACCTTTACGGCCTGGGCCTTGCCCAGGAGCCCCGCGGGCTTAACGAGCAGCACGACGATGAGCATGACGAAGGCGAACGCGTCGCGATAGCCGGTAAGCTCGGGCAGGAAGGCGACGATGAGTATTTCCATCATGCCCAGGAGAAAGCCGCCAAGGACCGCGCCGCCTATGTTGCCTATGCCGCCTATGACCGCCGCAATAAAGCACTTAAGGCCCGGCATGACGCCCATGAGCGGGTTGAGCTGGGGGTAACGCATGGTCCACATAATGCCGCCTAGGGCGGCTAAAAGCGAGCCTATGCCAAAGGTTATGGAAACGGTCCTATTCACGTCTATGGCCATGAGCCGCGCGGCGTCGAGGTCCGTCGATACGGCGCGCATGGCGAGGCCGGTTTTTGTCTTATTGACTATCCAGAGCAGGCCCGCGAGGCTCAAGAAGGTAACGACGGGTATGAAGAGGCTTACCGAGAGCACGGATACCGGGCCGAAATGCACCACGGTGTCGAAGAGGGCTATGCTGGGAAAGCTCTTGGGCCGGCCGCCGAAAATAACGACGCCTAGGTTCTGTATAAGGAAGGACGCGCCTATGGCGCTGATCATGACGGATATCTTGGGCGAGTCGCGTAAGGGCCGGTATGCCGCCCGTTCTAGCCCGATGCCGAAGAGGGCCGTGAGCCCCAGGGCTACCACGAAGGCTATCCACCAGGGCATGGCCAGGGCGGTGATCGCGTAAAAGGCGAAATACGCGCCGAGCATGAACACGTCGCCATGGGCGAAATTGATGAGCCGCAGTATGCCGTACACCATGGTGTAGCCTATGGCTATGAGGGCGTACAGGCTTCCCAGGCTGAGAGCGTTGGCGAGTTGCTGGAAAAACGTTGACAACTCCATACTATCGATCCTTGCTTGTCCGCGCGTGGCGGCGGGATTAGCGATCCTGTAGCCGATACCTCAGGATCCATTAAAAAACCCGCGAGCGCCGGCCTTCGCGGCCTGCGATCGCGGGCGCTCGTGATGAGACTCGCTTTAGCTTAAGGCGCTACGGTGGTCTTGTAGACGAACTTGCCGTCCTTTACTTCCTTGATGACCGCGCTCTTTATGGGATCGCCGTTCACGTCGAGATTGACGACGCCGGCGGCGCCTTCAAAGCCTTTGGTGGCGGCTATGGCGTCGCGTATCTTGATCGGGTCGATACTGTCGGCGCGCTTGATGGCGTCTATGGCCAGGAGGTAGCCGTCAAAGCCCAACACCGCGGTGCCGGAGGGCAGCTTGCCGTACTTCTTCTGGTATTCGGCCACGAATACGCCGGAGAGCGGGGTTAGCGGGGCGTCGTTGTCGAAGAACGCGGACATGACAGCGCCTTCCACGGCCTGGCGCCCTACCTGGATGAACTCGCTGATTTCCCAAGTGTCGCCGCCTAAGAAAGGCGCGGTTATGCCAAGCTCGCGGGCCTGCTTGATGATGAGGGCGCTCTCGGTATAGTTGCCGGGGGCGAAGATCACGTCGGGCTTCAGGGTCTTTACCCGGGTAAGCTGGGCGGAGAAGTCCTGGTCGTTGGTCTGATAGTTAAGCTCGGCGAGGATGGCGTCGGGATTGCCCGTCAGGCCCTTGAAGCTGTCGGCGAAGAACTTGGCAAGGCCCACCGAGTAGTCGTTGGTGACTTCGCGGATGATAACGGCATTCTTGGCCTGCACGTTCTTGAACGCGTAGTTGGCCATGACCGTACCCTGGAAGGGATCGAGGAAGCACACCCTGAAGTAGTAGTCGTTGCCCAGGGTTACGAGGGGGTTGGTCGCGGAGAGCGCGATAGCCGGTATCTTGGCGGCTTCGAATATCGGGCCCGCCGCCATGGATAGGCTGGAGCCCCATGAGCCGAGCACCAGGGTTACCTTGTCGCTGTCCACGAGGCGCTGCCCCGCGTTGGCGGCTTCAACCTTGTCGGATTTGTTATCGGCTATGGCAAGCTCTATGGTATATTCCTTGCCTCCGACCGTTACGGTGGGATAGAGGCCCTGGGCCAAGCGTATGCCGTCCAGCTCCTCGGCTCCGCCGGCCGCGTTCGCGCCGGTTAAAGGCTCGAAGACGCCGAATTTTATGATAGCGCTTGCCGCTTTGGCCTCGGGCTTGGCGCAGCCGAACAGCAGCGCGATAGCGAGAGCTAGCGCGATGATTCCTAGAATCCTCTTCATGAAAATGCCTCCTTGTTTGGCGAAGGTTAAATGGTAGTGCGCTGTTAACGCTCTTGTCAAACTATTTTTTTCTTTATATAGAAACTTGCTAAGATAATTACTATATTTATAATCTATGAAATACTTCGTTATCGCCTTACTAATAGCCCTTTCATCCTGCGCTCCAGGCGCAAGCGCGCCCACGGCGCAACCGGGGGAAAAGGGCGAAGGCATAGCCCTGGTCGATGGATCGGGAAAGGAGCTTCTCGTGAATACAAAGGAAGCGGCCGCTTTTTGCTTCGTTGAGCCCACGCCTGAACTCAAGGCCCGCTTGAGCGCGGAACAATGGGACGTGCTGGTCAATGCCGCTACCGAGCCGCCGTTTAAGAATCCTTATTGGAATAACCATGAGCCCGGTATATACGTGGACGCGATAGACGGCGCGGCGCTCTTCGCGAGCACCACGAAATTCGATTCAGGCACCGGCTGGCCCAGCTTTTTCGACCCCATCGACGTAGAGCGCATACTGCTCGTGGAGGACAGGGCCTTTGGCATGGTGAGGATAGAGGTGCGGGCCAAGGCTTCGGGCGGGCATCTAGGGCATGTCTTCAATGACGGGCCGGCTCCCACGGGCCTGCGCTACTGCATAAATTCCGCGAGCCTTCGATTCATTCACCGGGACAAACTTGGGGAAGAGGGCTACGGAGAGCTCTTGAAGCTGTTTAGCTAGCATTAACCGCGTGCCTGCCGCGGTTTTTTGTTGACAAAGCAAGATCCTAAGGATATTCTGAAAAACGCGTTTCAATTTTCGCTATTATATTTTGTTTTTAGAAATAGGCAGGCATGAGCGAGTCAGCATTAAAGGCATTCGATTTACTTTTTCATCTTTCCCGATCCGGGAGTTCCTCCCTTGCGCGCCTATCCCGCGATACGGGCTGGGACAAGGCCACGGCCCTTCGCTACCTTACGGCAATGGAAAAGCGCGGCGTGGTGGAACGCCGGGAGGGCGACTGGACCCTAGGCTTAGCCCTCGTCGAGCTGGCAAGCAGGGTGCCCGTTACCGAGAATGTGGCCAGCAGGGCTAAGCCTATATTGGACGAACTGGCGCGCGGAACGGCCGAGACGGCCAATCTCTCCGCTTATGCGGGCAGCGACGTGATGTACGTGGCAAAGGCAGACGGCGGGCGCGCCCTTCGCCTGCGCTCAAGCCCCGGGGATAGGCTCCCCCTCTACTGTACCGCCGCCGGCAAATGCATACTGTCCCGCCTTCCCGCCGCCTTGCGCGGCCAGTACATATCCGAGGCTAAATTGGCCCCGGTCGCCCCCAATACCATAACCGACCCCGTGCGCCTTAGCGATGAACTGGACCTGGTAATAAAGCAGGGCTGGGCCATAGATGACGAGGAACTTGAACCGGGCCTCGTATGCTACGGCATGCCCCTCGACCTGCCGCGCTACGGCTTTGCCGGCGCGGTAAGCGTGTCAGGCCCTTCGGGGCGCATGAAGCAGGCTCAGGAAGAAATACTCGCCGCGTTGCGCTGGGCCGTCGATGCGCTCCTTGAAGCGCTGGGCGGCTCGCACAGCGAGCAGACTACGGCCTTGTTTGGCCCAGGCAGGGGCGGCTTTAAGAGCAGCGATTGGCACAGGCCCGGCTCCGAGGTGTATGAGTGATACTCCGCGGCGCTTGAGGCTGGACATAAATCCCCGGCGTTGCGTGCTCTGCCGACGTTGCCTTGCGCGCTGTGCCGAAGGCGCGCTGTCTATGGCCGCGGACTCGGCCGCCGTGGACGAAGCCCTGTGCCTGGCCTGCGGCGCCTGCGTGCCTAGTTGCCGCACGGGCGCCCTTACGCTTGCGGAGCGCCGATAGCGGGGGCTGCCTGAGCGCCGCTGGCGGCTTTGATACGTTTTCTGGATGGACCGCGGATGCTTGCGTACCGCGGATTCACGCATATATCCGGGAGAAAAAAAGGGGCGGGAAGGCGAGCGCTAACGCAGGCCTTCCCGTGAAAGCCGTCCGGTCGCAAGCGGGCGGCTTTCGCTTTTATGCATGCTCGCCGCTCTTCGGCCTACCCGGCCGGCGCGCGCGGCTGGCGGCCTAGAACAGCGCCTGCGCGGGGGCCTCTTCCTCCTCCGTCGCTGCCTCGCCCTGAGCTGCCGTTTCGCCGTCCTTCTTGAATACGGGTTTGAACTCCACATGTTCGGCCACGATTTTTATCTTGGATTGATTCTTGCCGGCATTGTCCATCCACCGCTCCTGCTTGAGCCTTCCCACCACGCGCACGCCGCGGCCTTTCTTTAGCACGTCGCCGCAGGTCTGCGCAAGCTTGGACCAGGTTTCTATATCGAAAAACGACACTTCCTTTTCGGTCTGCTCGTTTTGCCTATAGAAGCGGTTCGACGCAAGCGCGAAAGAGCATACTTGGTGCCCGTTCGGCGTGGACTTCACCAGGGGATCGCGGGTTAGGTTGCCCTCGATAATGATAGAATTCAGGTTGTTCATCATAGATACCTCCTAAAGGGGGGCTTTCCGGCCCCCTGCGTACTCGGCGCGGCGAAGCGGCGCCGCGATCCATGCCCGGCCGGGCGAATCTGAAGGATATACGCGGAGAGCGCGCGAGGCGCTTGCGGTGGGCTAGGGTTTTATTGAGCCGCCGCCTGGCCGCTTTCTTGACCTCGCGAGCCTAGGGGACTAGAGTGGTACTTGGTAATACCAGAAGGATGGACGACATGACGGACTCCGAATCGCTCTATGCACCTATCATCGCGCGCTCGCTAAAAGACGAGTTCATAGAGCGCTTCGAGTCGCTTATCCTTTCGGGCAAGTTCACGCCGGGCGAGCGCGTGCCCTCCGAGCGCGAGCTGGGCCAGCTCTTCGGCGTGTCGCGCCCCGTGGTGCATGAGGGCTTACGGGCCTTGGAGGCGCGGGGCCTCGTGAGCATAGAGAGCCGCAAGGGCGTGCGGGTGAACGATTACCGCCGCGAGGGCTCCATAGAGATGCTCCTGTCCATACTCAATTATTCCGGGGGCAAGCTGTCAGCCGGGCTCTTTGACGGCGTGCTGGAAATGCGCCTGCTCTTTGAGGCCGAGACCGCCCGCCTGGCCGCCGCTCGCCGCAGCGAGGAGCAGCTCGCGGCCATTTACGATGTGCTCAAGCGCGAGAGAGGATCGAACGCGCCGGGCGCGGACGCGGTAACCCTGCTCGATTATGATTTCCACCTCGCCGTGGCGCTCGCCAGCGGCAATGAAATCTATCCTCTGCTCTTGAACAGCTTTAAGCGCATTTACAAGAACATACTCCGCCTTTTTTATTCCGACCCGTCCGTGGTGCCTACGGTATTCGGCTACCACGAGAAGCTCGCGGCGGCCATCGCGGCCCGCGACGAGGAAGGCGCCCGCGCCTGCATGCTGCGCATACTGAGCTATGGCGAGGAAAACCTGCGGCGCATTATGCTCCGCTGAGAATGAAGCTTGACGGCGCGCGATAATGGGTGTAGATACTTGGTATGCTGGTAATACCAATAGTGAAGGCAGTGAAGAAACTGCGCGGGCTCTTCGGCGCGGGCGTGGAGGCGCGGGAGGACCGGGGCTCACTGCTGCTCGAAGGTACCGTGCCGAGCTGGGACGCTAAGATAGAAGCGGGCTGGGCCGCCGCCCGCTTAGGCTACCGCGGCGTGGTTAACGACCTGAGGGTACCCGGCATTGAGGACGAGAGGCTCGAGCCTCCTCCCCTGCGCGACGGCGCCCTTGAAGGGGCGTATTTCGACGTGGCCATCGTGGGAGGCGGCGTCATAGGGGCCGCCCTTGCCCGCGAGCTCGCTCGCTGGGACCTGTCTATCGTGGTGCTCGAGAAGGAATACGACCTTGCGGTGCATACTTCGGGGCGCAATGACGGCATGATACACGACGGTTTCGCCGCGAGGCCTGGCACGAAGAAGGCCGCGTACAACGTGCGCGGCAACCGGCTTTGGGAGCCGCTCTGCCGCGAGCTGGGCATAGAGTTCAAGCGGCCCGGCTCGCTGGTCATCTTTCGCGGCAGGACCAGCGCCATAGCCTATCCCCTCATGGTGGCCAGGGCTAAGGAAAACGCGGTGGACGGCTGGGAGTATTGGAGCCGCGCCCGCCTGCGCGCCGAGGAGCCTAACGTGCATCCCGAGCAGCATGGGGCCTTTTTCCTGCCCAGCGCGGGCGTGCTCTCGCCCTACAAGGCCACGATAGCCCTGGCGGAGAACGCCGCCGAGAATGGCGTACGCTTTTCCTTCGATACCTGCCTCTTGTCCATGGGCATGGAAGGCGGCCGCATATCGAGCCTGCGCACCAATCGCGGCGAATTCCGCGCCGGCGCGGTGGTGAACGCCGCGGGCAATTGGGCCGACGCTGTAGCCGGCATGGCGGGCGACCGCTTCTTCAGCCTGCATCAGCGCCGCGGCGCCGAACTTATATTGGACGTCAATACGGGCACGACCCAGCGCCATATCATGAGCATGCCGAGCCTCCTGCAGGTGCGGAGCAAGACCAAGGGCGGCGGCCTCGTGCTCACGCCGGAAGGCAATGTGCTTGCCGGGCCTACCGCCCGCGAGCGGCCGGGCCGCGAAGACTACTCGACTTCGGCGGGCGAGCTGCGCGAGCTTGAGCGGCACCTGAAGATCAATACCAGGCTGTCGCTCTCCCAGGTCATTACCTACTTCGCCGGCGTGCGTCCCTGCACGTACGAGGAAGACTTTATCATCGAGAAGAGCCTGCGCGTTGCCAATCTCGTGCACGCCGCAGGCATACAGTCGCCGGGCCTTGCCTCGGCGCCCGCCATAGCCGCGGACCTGGCGGCCATGGTGATCGATATAGCGGCGGGCTTTAAGGACCTGCGCCTGCGGCCGCGCTGGATGCCGCACCGGGCGGCCCGGCCTGAGCTGCGGCGCCTGCCGCTTGGGGAGCGAGCGCGGGCCATAGCGCGCGACGGGTCCTATGGCCGCATCGTGTGCCGCTGCGAGGAAGTATCGGAGGGCGAAGTACGGGACGCGCTGCGTACCCTTCTGCCCGTGTACAGCCTCGACGCCGTCAAGCGCAGGACGAGGGCGGGCATGGGCCGCTGCCACGGCGGCTTCTGCACGCCCCGGGTCATGGAAATCATAGCCGCCGAGACGGGCATAGAGCCCTGCGCGGTCAGCAAGAAGGGCCCCGGCTCATGGCTTTGCGCGGGTAAAACCAAGGAACATGGGGCTCATGCTTCCGAGGAGCTATCATGAGCGAGCGCTTGAGCGCTGACGTCGTAATACTGGGGGGCGGCCCCGCGGGCCTGGCGGCGGCCAGCGAGGCGCGGGCCACCGGCGCGTCCGCCCTGGTCATAGAGCGGGAAGAGCGCCTTGGGGGCATACTCAAGCAATGCGTGCACGACGGCTTTGGGCTCCTGCGCTTCAAGGAACGGCTGTCGGGGCCCGAGTACGCCCTGCGCGAGATAGCGCGGGCCGCCGCGGCAGGCGCGCAGTCGCTCCTGGAAGGCTTCGTGACGAGGGCCGAGCGCGGAGCGGATGGCCGGTTCTTCCTGGATTGCGTGAGCCGGGAGGGCATAAGCCGGGTCGAGGCTAAGGCCCTGGTGCTCGCTACCGGCTGCCGCGAACGCACGGACAGGCAAGCGTTCATCCACGGCGACCGCCCTGCGGGCATATTCACCGCAGGCCTCGCGCAATACCTCGTCAACGTGCAGGGCCTACTGCCGGGGAAGAAGGCGCTCATCCTGGGTTCCGGCGACATAGGCCTCATCATGGCCAGGCGCCTTATCCTGGAGGGGGTAGAGGTGGAAGGCGTCTATGAGATCAAGGGCGAGCCTTCAGGCCTTACGCGCAACGTCCATCAATGCCTGGAGGACTTTGGCATAGCGCTGCGCCTCCGCTCGACGGTAAGCGAGGTGCATGGCAAGCGACGGGTGGAAGGCGTAACGATAGCGGGAGTGGACGAGCGACAGCGTATCGTGCCCGGCAGCGAGCGGGAAATAGCCTGCGATACCCTCGTCCTCTCCGTGGGGCTCATACCGGAGAACGAGCTTGCCTTAAGCCTCGGCGTGCCTTTGGACGCGGCTACGAAGGGGCCGAAGCTTGACCAGAATATGCATACCCTCGCGGACGGCATCTTCGCCTGCGGCAACGCGGTGCACGTAAGCGACCTTGCCGACTACGTGTCGGAATCCGGCGAAATAGCGGGCAGGGCCGCCGCCGCCTTCGCGCTCGGCGCCAGGCGGGAGCGCGTTCTCGTGCCGCTCAAGGCGGGGCCGGGCCTCCTCTACGCCGTGCCGCAGTTCGTCGACGCGGCGAGCGCCGCGCCGGCCGTCGCCTTCTTCCGCAGCAACGCCAGCCTGCTGGACGGCGCGCGCGTGGCCGTGCGCGGCTCCTCCTGCGGCGCTATACTTTCGCGGGGCTACGCGGCGCTGCGGCCGCCGGAGATGGAGCGCCTCGCGCTGCCGGATATGGACTATGCGGGCGAGGCGTCGATCTTCGTGGAACTCGAGAGGGAAGGGGAGGCTATCCATGCCTGAGACTAAGGATCTAAGCTGCATACTCTGCCCGCGCGGCTGCAGGCTGGAGCTGCTCATCGAGGGCGATAGCGTGACCGTTAGCGGCAACGCCTGCCCCCGGGGCGAAGGCTACGGCAGGCAGGAGGCCATAGCGCCTATGCGTTCCCTTACCAGCACCGTGCGGGCCGAAGGAGGCGCGAGGCCCCGGCTGGCCGTGCGGACGAGCGGCGACATACCTCTAGCCCGCACGCTCGAGGCGGTATCCGCCCTGGACGATATAATCGTTCGCGCCCCCGTGGCGGCCGGCGACCTGATCAGAGCCGATTTCTTGGGCTTGGGCGTGGACCTCATAGCCAGCGACGAGCTCAAGGCTCTGCCCGCCGCCATTCGCCTTTCCAGCGCCGCAGGCGAAGCCGGGAGTAAGGCATGAGCGGCGAGCGCATACTGGCCATAGACTGCGGCACGCAAAGCCTCCGCGCCTTGATCTTCGACGCCCGCGGCGCCCTCGCGGCCAGGCGCAAGGTGGAGTACGAGCCGTATTTCAGCGCCAAGCCCGGCTACGCGGAACAGGACCCCGAGCTCTGGTGGCGGGCATTGGGCCAGGCCGTGCGCGGGCTCTTGGCCGACGACGCCCGCGCCTTCGACGGCGTGGCCGCCGTAGCCCTGACCACGCAGCGCGATTCCATGGTATGCGTCGACGATAAGGGCGATCCCCTGCGGCCCGCCATACTCTGGCTGGACTCGCGCAA
>JBFZES010000316.1:0-7142 GCA_041306725.1 Spirochaetaceae bacterium
CATCAAGGCCGCGGGCGCGGCTGAAGTATCCATCGAGGAGCTCTTGCGCGGCGACTTCCTGGACTCGTTCTAAAAAGAAGCGGCCCGCCCCGCGCTTCGCGGGCGGGCCACGCTCCGCGCCCTTTACATAGCGGCTATTTATCCATCCCGAGCACCTTGAGCCGGTAGCGCAGGCGGCGCTCGTTGATGCCGAGCTCCCGTGCCGCCGCGCTCTTGTTGCTGTCGCAGCGCTCGAGCGCCTTCATAAGGTAGTTGCGCTCGAAGGCGCTCATCACCTCGTCATAGGCGCCTTCGGGGCTCGCCGCCACCGCGATCTCGCCCTCCTCGAGGGGCAGGAAGATATCGTTTTCGGTAAGGTACTCGCCGCGGCAAAGCACGACGCCACGCTCTATCACGTTCTCCAGCTCGCGCACGTTGCCCTGGAAGGTATAGCGCATGACGCGCGCCATGGCTTCGCCGGTTATGCCCTTGAGCTCCTTGCGGTTCTTAAGGGCGTACTTCTTCAGGAAATACTCGACGAGGTAGGGTATGTCGCTGCGATGCTCGCGCAGCGGGGGTATGGACACCGGCACAACGTTCACGCGGTAGTACAGGTCGGCGCGGAACCGGCCTAGGCGCACCTCGTTCTCTAGGTCGCGGTTGGTGGCCGCTATTATGCGCACGTCGGCCTCGCGGGGTGAATTTTCCCCTACCCGCTCGTAGCTGCCGAACTGTATTACCCGCAGAAGCTTGACCTGTATGCCCGGCGGCACCTCGCCTATCTCGTCGATGAAGAGGGTGCCGCCGTTTGCCAGGGCGAAGCGCCCGGTGCGGTCGTTCATGGCTCCGGTAAACGAGCCCTTCACGTGGCCGAAGAGTTCGCTTTCTATGAGGTTTTCCGGCAGGGCGGCTATGTTGACCGGCACGAAGGACTTGTTCTTGCGCGGGCCTAAGAGGTGTATGGCCCGGGCTATGAGCTCCTTGCCCGTGCCGCTCTCGCCGCTTATGAGCACGGTAGAGTCGCTGCGCGCCGCCCGGGCGGCCATGGACAGCACCTTTTCCATCTCGGGGCTGTGAGAGATTATGGTCTGCGCCCTGCTTTCGCCGAGGGCCTCGATGAGCGCGCGGTTCTCGCGCTCTATCTCGTTCTTCTCCATGAGGCCGCGTATGAGCTTACGCAGCTCCTCGGCGGAGGGAGGCTTGCCCAAGGCGCCGTACGCGCCTATCTTCATGAGCTCCACGTCTACGGTTATGTCCTGGTCGGAGAGCAAAAGGACTATTTCGCAGGACGAGCAGGCGGTCTTAAGGAGGGTTATGCCGTCGGCCGCGCTTACCGGCACGGCCTCGGGGTCGAGGAGGACGAGGTCGGCCCGCCGCTTAAGCGAAGCCACGTTCAGCGACTGCGCGCCCGAGTCTATCCTGAGGGCGCAACCGGGCAGCGAGGACGCGGCGTCCCGTATGACCGCCCCGATCTCGTCGTCGACCAAGGCCAATATCTCAAAATCGGCGTCTGTATTCATGGATAGCCTTACCCCTCGGCCGGCCTAAGCCGCCGCGTTTAGGACGCGGCGCGCTTACGCAGGCTCGCCGCCGGTATTTTCATACTGCAGCCTGTAAAGATTATAGTATATGCCGCGCTTGGCTACGAGGCTCTCGTGGTCCCCGCTCTCCGCCAAGCGCCCCTCGGACAGCACCAGTATACGGTCCGCGTGCCGAATGGTCGAGAGCCGATGCGCTATGGCTATGGTGGTGCGCCCGCGCATGAGCTCAACGAGGCCTTCCTGGACAAGCCGCTCCGTCTCGGTGTCCACCGAGCTCGTCGCCTCGTCAAGCATGACTATGGCCGGCTCATGGGCCACCACCCGCGCGAAGCTCAAGAGCTGCCTCTGGCCGGAGGACAGCGTGGCCGCGCCCTCGCCCAGCTTTTCGCCGTAGCCGCCGGGCAGGCGCTCGATGAATTCATGGGCGTGCACGGCCTTAGCCGCGGCCGCGAGCGCTTCGGGCGACAGGCCTAAGCCCATGTCTATATTCTCGGCTACGCTGCCAGAGAAGAGAAAGACGTCCTGCATGACCGGCCGTATAGACGAGCGCACCTGCTCAAGGGGCAGATCCTTGATAGCTATGCCGTCAAGCCGTATCTCGCCCTTCTGCGCGTCCCAGAGCCTGGCTAGGAGCGCGCCTATGGTGCTCTTGCCCGCGCCGGTGTAGCCTACTATGGCCACGGTCTCTCCCGGCGCCACGCTGAACGAAATATCCTTGAGTACCCACTCCTCGTCCTTATAGGCGAACCATACATGGTCGAATTCGAGCCTGCCCTCGGCCTTGCCCGGCAGGCGCCGAAGGGGCCGGTCGGGTATGCGCTCGTCGGCGTCTAAAAGCTTGAATACCCGCTCGCCGCCGGCCATGGCGCTCTGCAGTATCGTGTACTTCTCGGAAATATCCTGCAAGGGCGCGTAGAACATGCGAATGAGGTTCACGAAGGCTATGAGCGTGCCTAAGGATATGAGGCTGGTTCCGAAGAGGCCCGCGCCGTACCAAAGTATAATGGCCGTGCTCGTGGCCGAGAAAAATTCTATGAGGGGGCGGAAGGTGGCGAACACGTACATTTCGCCTAGGTTAGCCTTCATCAGCTCGCGGTCGTGCCCCTCAAAGGCCACGGCGCTCGCGCGCTCGCGTCCGAAAAGCTTGACGACGGCCACGCCGGCTATGTGTTCTGCGAGGAAGGCGTTCACCTTGGACAGCCAGGTGCGCTGCTTGCGGAAGGCGTCGCGCGCCTTCCGCCGCGAAATGGAGCTGGCCACGAGCACCGGAGGCAGGCTCAGTATGGCAATAAGGGCGAGCCGGGGGCTCATGAGTAGCAGCACGGCCAGGACGCCGACCATAATGCTCGCGTCCTTGATAAAGGAAACCACCACGCTGGTAAAGAATTCGTTTATCGTTTCCACGTCGCTCGTAAGCCGGGTAACGAGGCGACCCACGGGCTGCTTGGACAAAAAGGCCAGCGACTGCCCCGTCGTATGCTCAAAAAGGTCCATGCGCAGGTCCTTCATGACCCTCTGGCCAATGAGGCTGGTAGTCCAGGTCTGGGCGAAGGTGCCTAGGAGCACGGCGGAGAGCACCGCCAGGAATAGTAGGGCGTTGCGCGTGGCTACCGCGGCGTCTCCCGCCCTGAGCGCGCGGGCGTCGGGGGGGCTTAGGGCTTTCACATAGGCTTCCCCGGCTACGAAATACGCGCCGAGCAGGGCGGGTTTCCCGCCGGCTGCGGTTTCGGCGAGGTCGGCGCGTATGCGCGCGGGGAGCAGCCCTTCGTCCGCCCAGGCCGTCAGGTAGTAGGGGCCAAGGTCAAGGGCGCCGCTCTCCGCGAGGCTGCGCTTGCCGGCCGCCGTAAGGGAGGCGAGCGAGGCCGGGCGCAGGTATACCCTGCCGGCGGCTCGCGGGGCATCGTCGTCGACGTCCATGCCGAAGGCTGCGGCCTCATCGATGGCCGCCTCGTCAAGGCTCACGAACGAGAGGACGAGGGCGTCGTCCACCGTGTCCTTGATGATCACGGGCAGGAAGAGCTCGCCAAGGGTGGTGAGCACCAGGGCGAAGGCCGCCACGGCGAGCAGGGACTTGTAGGGGCGCACATAGCGGAATATGCGGCGCACGATTGCGGCGTCATAGCTCTTGACGATTTCGTCGTTGTCAAAAAAATCAGGCATACGCTTAAGCCTCCGCCTTGAGCGAGCCTGCGTCGCCCCGCTGTTCCTCTACGCTCAAGGCCTGCATAGCCGCGATTTCCGCGTAGAAGCCGTCTTGCTTGGCCAGTTCGGCCGGCGTGCCGAGCTGTATAAGCCTTGATGCGTCGAGCACGGCAATGAGGTCGGCGCGCTGCAGCGTGGATACCCGGTTGGATACGATGACGGTGGTACGGCCCCTGCGCTCTTCCATGACCGCGGCCAGTATCTTCTCCTCGGTCTCGGTGTCGACCGCGGACAGGGCGTCGTCGAAGACGAGTATCTCGGGGTCGGTGGCAAGGGCGCGGGCTATGGCCACGCGCTGCTTCTGGCCGCCCGACAGGGTAAGCCCGCGCTCGCCCACCACGGTGTCCCAGCCCTTCGGGAAGGCCGCAAGGTCTTTGTCCAGCGAGCTTATGCGGGCGACTTCAAGGAAGCGCTCTTCGCTCAGGTCCGGCCGCGCGAAGCATACATTGCTGCGCAGGCTGTCCGAGAATAGGAAGCTATCCTGCGGAACGAAGCCCATGCTGCCGCGCAGGCGCTCAAGGTCAAAGGAGCCCACGTCGACGCCGCCTATGAGCACCGCGCCGCGTGGCGCTTCGACTATGCGAGGCAGGAGCTTGAGCAGGGTGCTCTTGCCGCAGCCAATGCGGCCCAGTATGCCCAGGGTGCCGCCCCTTGGCAGGCGGAAGCTGATATCTTCCAGGGCGGGCGACGCCGCGCCGGGGTACGAAAGGCTGAGCGCCCGAAATTCTATGTCTCCTAGAGGCGGGGCGTCGGGCAGCTCGGGGGCGCCGGGGGCGAAGCGGGGCTCGGCCTCATGCTCCAGCACCTCATTCACGCGCTTAAGGCTCGCCGCCCCGCGCTGTATCATATTGACCGTGAAGCCCGCTCCCAGCATGGGCCATAACAGCATCTCGAGGTAGGCCAGCATGGCCGTCAGGTCACCGGGGCTCATGCGGTTCTCAAGCACGGCGCCGCCGCCAACCGCCAGCAATACCAGCGTGGACACTCCTCCGAGGAAGGCTATGAAGGGGAAGAAGAAGCCGAATATCTTTACCAGGGTCATGGACGCGTCGCGGTAGCGATCGTTTTCCTTGGCGAATTTTTGGGAGAAATGCGCTTCCTTGACGAAGGACTTGACGACGCGCACCCCCTGCAGGGTTTCCTGGGCGACGGAGCTTAGGTCGGAATAGATCTCCTGCACCTTCTTGAAGTTCTTGCCCACCAGTTTGCCGAAGAAGATGATGAGCACGGTAACGATGGGCAGAGGGGTAACGGTCCAGAAAGCGGTGCCCGGGTTTTGGATAAACATCACCGACAGTATGGCCACCGACATGAACGCGCCGTCGACGAAGGCCACGAAGGCCATGCCCGTGGCCATGCGTATGGCCTGCATATCATTGGTAGCCCGCGCCATGAGGTCTCCCGCCGCGCTTTTATTGAAGAAAGCGGGAGGCAGGGTCATAAGCTTGGCGAAAAGCCTGTCGCGCAGGGCCGTCTCAATGCGCCGAGAAGCGCCATGGATGAAGTAGCGCCATAAGAAACGGCCTATGGCAACAAAGGCGGCAGTGGCCGCCATGGCAGCGCCGATAAGCGCGACGACGCTGGAGGGAGAGCCCCCGGCTATGGCGTCTATGGCTCCGCGTATGTATTGGGGCAAGAGCAACTGGGCCGCGTCCACGGCGATAAGGCACAAAAGGCCGATCGCGTAACGAAGCCTGTGCTGTTTCAGGTAGGGCTTAAGCGTTGCGAATTCTTTGAACATGGCCCCGATTCTATACCGGCGGCGTAGGCTTGGCGAGGGGGGCGGGCGAAAATTCGCGAATTGACAAAGGCCCCGCCGACGGCGGATACTTGAGCTATGAAAACCCGTCTTGCCGCCCTTGCTTTGGGCTTGAGTTTAACGCTGAATTCCTGCGTCATTTTCCGTTTAGGCAGCATAGCGAACGATGTATTCCTAGGCGAGCCCGATTATGCCTTAGCCGGGGATGCCCTCCCGACCTTTATTAAGGTGAGCGAGATTCAACGCGCCGCCAATCCTAACGACCGAGACGCGGCGGTGACGGTAGCGTCGCTCTACCTGCTCTATGGTACCTCGTTTCTCGAAGGCGAAGCCTTCTTCCTGCCCTACGAGGATTACGAACAGCGGGAAACGCTCATAGACAGGGCGCGCGCCTTGTATGCGCGGAGCTACGGACTGCTCGCCCCGTTTATAGAAAAAAAGACGCCAGGTTTTTTCGCCCTGGATTTCCAGCTCGGCCCCGACGCCACGGAGGAAGCCACGCGGCGCGCCGCAGCGGCCTTGAAGCCGTTTAGGAAGGACGACGCGCCTCTCCTTTACTACTGTTCGGCGGCGATTTTCGCCGGCTTCGCCTCCAATCCCCTCGATTTCGAGAACGCCGGCCGCGTGGCCGCCGCCTTCATGCTCCTGGAAAAGGCCCTTGCCCTGGATCCTGTCTACTCTAATGGCGCCATTCAGGAACTCGCGTTCCAGATCTATTACTCGCTGCCCGCCGATCTCGGCGGCAGCAAGGAAAAGGCCATGGCCGCCTATGAAAAGGCGCTTGCGGCGTCGGGGGGTAAATCCGCCGGCCTCTACCTCAACTATGCCCTCTCCGTATGCGCGCCTTCAGGCGACGCCGACGGCTTTGCCGAGTATCTCCAAAAAGCCCTGGCCCTGCCGCTCGACGAGCCTTCGGGCGCGCGCTTGCTTACCAGCCTGGCCCAGAGAAAAGCGGCATACTACCTAAACCATGCAGACGAGTACGTTTTTTAATACGTAGAAAGGCGGATGCCCGCATCCGCTTACAATCAAATTCCGCCTTAAGAAGGTATGCGATGTTCCGTAGCAAAAGCTTCATTATCGCCTTAGCTCTAGCCTCCGCGACGGCGGGAGCGCTAAGCGCCCAGACGCCCATCACCCTGCAGATAGGGGCGGCCGTGCCCGCGAATAGCCCCTGGGACCAGGGCTTGCGGAGGCTGGCCGCCGAATGGTCAAGGATATCGGGCGGCAAAGTCCGCATAGCCTTTCCCCGGGCCATGGCTAATGCCAGCCAGGACGACCTGTTGCAGAAGCTCCGCTTTACCCTGGATGGCGCGCTCTTGGACACGACGGGCCTGCATATGGTCGACAGCAACGTGTTGCTCCTCTCCATGCCCTCCGTCGTGCGCAACGACGAGGAATTCGACGCCGCCGCCGCGGTAGCCCTGTCGCACTTAAAAGAGAGCGCCGGCGATCGCTATGAATTCCTGGCCATAGCCCAGGGGGGATGGATACATTTCTTCGCGAACAAGAGCCTGCGCTCGCCCGAGGACTTCATAGCCCTGCGCATAGGGGTAAACCCTAATCAGGAGCTCCTAGTAAGCCAGCTGCAGGCCATGGGCATGCGCACGGTGAAGGCCGATACCAGCACCATCCTCCTCCAGCTTAACTCGAACGCGCTC
>JBFZES010000317.1:0-9444 GCA_041306725.1 Spirochaetaceae bacterium
GCGCGCCTCATATACGGGCAAGAGTCGCCTTCGGGCAAGCTGGCCGAGAGCTTTCCGCTGAGCCTGGAAGACAACCCCTCCTACCCGTACTTTCCCGGCACGCCCGAGCGCGTGGAATACCGCGAAGGCCTCTACCTGGGCTACCGCTACTACGACAGCGCGGGCGTAGCGCCCCTCTTCCCCTTCGGGCACGGCCTGTCGTATACGCGCTTCTCCTATGACGATCTAGCGCTCGACGAGGAAGGCCTTGCGCTCAGCTGCCGCGTGACCAACACGGGCGATAGGCCGGGCGCGGAAATCGTCCAGCTCTATATCCATGACCCCGATAGTTCCGTATACCGGCCCGAACAGGAGCTCAAGGGCTTCGTAAAGCTGATGCTGGAGCCAGGCTGTTCATCGCGCGCGGAGTTCCGGCTCGACGAGCGCTCCTTCGCGTTCTTCGACGCGGCCGCCAAGGCCTGGCGGGCCGAGGAAGGCGCGTACGAGCTCCGCATAGGCTCATCGTCGCGCGATATACGGCTGCGCGCCACGATGGTTTTGCCCGCGGGCCGCTTCGCCGCGGCTTCCGCTGCGGCTTCGGTTACGGCTAACGCCGCGGCGGGCGTCCTGGCCAGCGCCGCCCTTACGCCTTACTTTAAGGCCCAGGTGGCAGGAGCGTACCGGGTAAGCGACGAGGCCTTCGAGGCCTTGCTCGGCCGCCCCTTGGCGCAAAGCCGATGCCTTAAGCCCTACGGCTGGAACACCACCTTGGGCCAGCTCGCCGAGCATTGGCTGGGGCGCCTCATACTCAAACTGGTGACGAATTCGTTTTCCGGCGGCATAGCCGAAAACGGCGACGAAGCCCTCCTGGCCATGGTAACGCGCTCGGTCGTGGAAATGCCCCTGCGCTCGCTCGTGCTCATGGGCGGCGGCAAGATAAGCTACAGGCAGGCCGGAGCCATGCTGGACTTCATGAACGGCAAGCCCCTGAGCGCTTTGGCCCGGCTCCTGTCGCCTACGGTGAGGCTTTAATGGCTAGGGAGCTTTCAGAGCGCATACGCGCCGCGCTGGACGCCTGGGAAGAGCCCGCTCCGCCGGGCTGGGGCACGGGGGACGCGCCTGAGCCCTCGGGCGCAGGCGGCGGCGTTGAGGCCTTTGACGGGGACAAGCTCCTCCGCCTTGCCAACGCGCGCATGCCCTTCGGCAAATACCAAGGCAGGCTCCTCATCGACCTTCCCGAGGCCTATGTAGTGTGGTTCGCGAGGAACGGCTACCCTAGGGGCGAGCTAGGCGAACTCATGGCCATCCTGTACGAAATCAAGGCCAACGGCATGGAGACTTTTCTGCGCCCCCTCGTGCGCGAGTAAGCGCTCCGGCTCTCCAGCTCTGTGAACGTTGCGCTTTCCGTTTCAAATAGCCCTCGTTATAGCTAGGCGAGGATATCAGTCCCCTATACTGAGCATATCGTGATTTTATTTTCATGCATAAGAAGAGTTTAACGCAGAGAGCGCGGAGAGCGCGGAGCATACAATAAAAACGATTTGACCCCGCGCGTCAGCATGGGCCGCGAAGCGCCTGTACGCTCGCGTAGGGCTACGATCTCAATCTTCGCCGTGGTCGGCAAGAGCCGAGCGCGAGAGCGGCTTCTTGAAACGCCAGAAGAGCACGGCCACGATGGCCACGTTCACCAGCGACACCGCCGCGAAACGGTTCCACTTCGGGGCGCCGGACGCTATGGAGCCTACGTAGGAATGCAAGCGCACCGCTATCGTATACTTCGCATCGTCGTCAAGGAAGATGAGCGGAGCTAAGAAGCCGTTCCAGGCCGCCAGGAAGGCGAGCATGGCCGCTGCCCCTAGGGCAGGCAGGGCTAGGGGCAGCTGCACCTTTATGAGCCAGTCGAAGCGCCCCATGCCCTCAAGGTTAGCCGCTTCCTTAAGGCTCTTAGGCTGGTCGCGGAGGAAGGCGCTTAAGGCCAGGAGGGCCGTGGGAGCCGCGTGGTACATATAGACGAGTATGACGGGCAGGTAGCCGCCGAGCAGGCCTATCCGCCGCCATAATTCGTATAAGGGCACGAGGGAATGCACGCCTCCCGAGCTGGCCAGCGCCTGCAGGAGCGCGAAAGCCAGCGCCGTCTTGGCTATAGGCCGTTCGGCCAGCCAGGCTGCCGCCGGGAACACCAGCGCTATGGCTCCCGCCGAGGCCAAGAGGGATACGTAGAGGGTATTGGCGAAATTCAATAAAACGCCGTCCCGCAGGAAAGCATCATGGAAGGCCATAAGGGAAGGGTAGCGGGGCAGGAAGGAATCGACGAAGGCTACCGACAGCCCCGAGAAGGCCATCCAAACGATGCACCAGAGCAGGGCGAGCACCGTGGTAGCGACGAGCGCGGCGAGCGCCCAGGAGCCAGCGAGGAAACAGCGGTCGGCTAATCGCCCCGGTATGTAGCCCGATCGCCTCTTCGCGGCGCGCCGCGCGCTCAGCCCAAAGGCCCGTCCACCCGCCTGGCGGTATGCCTGGCCGGCGGCCGCTTTCTGCAGCGCCATGCCGCCTGCCACGAGCAGCCCGATAAGCGTGGAGAGGAGCACGGAGTAGGCGGCCATGACGCCGCGGTCCGCGTAGCCTGAAAACATATCGAAGAGATAGATCTCCAAGGTGGTCGTCGCGCCGACTATGCCGCCGTCCGTAATGCCCGCCCGCATAGGCGGCCCGCCCGCGGTGAGAAGAAAAGGCACGGTGAACTCGCGAAAGGCGGATACCAGCTCGAGCGCGCCTACCGCGAGCAGCGCCGTAGCCATGGCCGGCAATTGCACGCTGAATGCCAAGGCTGCCGGCCCGGCCCCGTCAAGGGCGGCCGCCTCGTCGAGCGCGCGACGCGACCTGCCGGCTGCGGCTAAGAGTATAAAGGTGGCCTGCGGCAATCGGAACCAGGCCGCCACGAGCGCCGTGGCTATGAACGAAGCTAAGGGGTCGTTCATCAGGTTTATTTCTATGCCGGTCAGGGTCCTAAAGAGCGAATCGCCGGCCACGCCGTGGAGCAGAAAGCGCCAGAGCGGCGCGCCAATGTACACGGGGGTGGCCCACACGATGACCAGGGAAGGAAAGATGAGCGCCCATGCCCGCTTTGAGCCTCGGGCAAGCATGGCCAGGGGAAAGGCGCAGAGCATCGTGACGGCCGCCGACAGCAGGGCCCAAACGATGCTAACGAGGGCGGAAAGCGCCAGGCCGCGGTCGTTGAATAGCCTGACGTAATGGGCGAATCCTATGAAGGCGCTTTCGCCGCCAGAGTCGCTAAAGAAGCTCGATGCTATAGCGCTTAAGTAGGGAGCTACGCCCGCCAGGCTTATGATCGCCACGAGGGGCGCGAGGCGCAGCCAATCGGCCCTGCCCCGCGACCCTCGCGCCTGTACGGGTCTTTTCAGAACCGAGCCTCTACGGAGGCGATCTGCTTTATATTCTTCAGGTTCTCGGGAAGCTTGGCGGCGTTCCTATCCCATACCAGGACCAGCGGGGCTTCATCGCCGGGCAATTTCTCGCCGGCCTTGTACAGGGCGATGATGATATCCTTATTGCGGTGTATGGATTGGGAGTCCACGCTTATGCTAAAGCCGTCCGCGGCCTTCAGCTCTATGGTATAGCCGGCAAGCGCTGCTTTATCGTCATAGGGCAGTATGGACGCGTCCTGCTTATGGGGCATGAACTTAGGATCGTCTACATAGCCCATGAGCAGCCAGAGCGGAAAGCCCGTGTACTCGGCCACGACGCCTTTGCGCTCGAAGGTGACGGTCCTCGTATGGCAGCTCACGCAGCTTTGTATGGTGCCGCGGTCGAGTTCTATGCTCGCCTTGCCCTTCACGCTCAGGCTGAAATCCACGAAGTCCTTTTGCTTGACCACGATCTTCTTGACCATGCGCACGGACAGGTGCCCTTCGATGTTCGGCGTTCCCGGCCCCACCTTTATGGTGCGAATGTAACCAGGGTCTTTTTCCAGGTACTCGCCGTCAAGCTTGAAGGCCAGGAGCCAGTCTCCGTCCTTATTGTCCATTACCTGCTTGCCAGGATAGCTCATCTCATAGCCGTCCATGGCGACAAAGGTAATGGAATCGTTCGCCGCCAGCTCCGCATAGCTTTTAATGAGATCGAGAAGCTTTACGCCGCCGTATACGCCTTCGTAGCGGGTGCCTGCGCTCGTGGTGTAAGCGCCCCGCGCCTCTTGGTATATATTCAGGCTTTCCAGTTCCTTGAGGCTGAAGGACGCGGTAGCTCCGTTAATGTCGAGTTCCAGCCTAAAGGACGCGGCCGCCTTTTCTAAGGCGCTCGGGGCAAGGCTCGTCTCTATGCGTACAAGGTCGCGCACCCAGAGGTTTTTAGGAGTAGTGCCCACCGTCATAGGGGCTATGTCCTTGCCGTTCTCGCTATCCGCTATGAGCAAGGCATCTGGCGCCAGGTCCTTGGTATTAAAGGTGGCAGAGTACCCGTCTTTGGCTATGAGGGTAATATCATAGCCTGCTGCCCAGAGCTCCTTGTCGAAGCGATAGGCATGCGTATCGTCCGGTCCGTCTATCATGGCCACGGCGAGCCAGAGCGGCATGCCCTTGTAGCTTAGCTTTACGCCTTTGCTCTCCACCGTCGTTTCCAGATAGTGGCTGGCATGCTTCTTGGAATCTTCCAGGACCGATTGCCAGAGCGCGTCTTCCCGTATGCCCTTAAGGCCGATAGACCAGCCTGTAGCTTCGGTAGCTGCCTCGCTGGCACCGCTTACGGCCGATACGGCCTCGGGTTCATCCTGGGCCTGTGCTGGGCTGGCGCCGCTTACGCAGGCAGCGAAGGCCAGGCTGAGCGCGACGAGCAGGAATACAATCACGGCCTTCATTCTTTTGTTACGCATAGGAACTCCTCATAAAAAATTGATCGTCCTTATTGCTTAAGTATGGTTCTCGCCGTGCTTACCAGTTCGCCCGCGTCCAGGGAGCCGTCGAACCAGAGACGCAGCAGTTTCCATAGCGTATTTTTCAGTTCCCCGTACGCCGGATGCGCTGGCACCGCTATCCCCGCCGTATAGCTCTCCTGCACAGCGGCCAGGTACGGGCCGTCGCCGGGCATGAAGAGCCACGCGTCCTCGTTGGCGGGCAGTTTTCCTAGGGGCGCGCAGAATCGGGCCTGCATGCGCGGGCTTGAAAGGTATTGCGCCAAGCGCCTGGCCAGCATGGGGCTGCGGGAATTCCTGGTTACCGCGAAGCCCTTGTAATCGAGCATAGGGGCGAGCGGATTCGCGCCGGCCGCCGTGAGGGGGAAGGGCGCGACGGCGAAGGGCAGGCCAAGCCGCGTGAATTCCGGTATGGAGTAGGAGCCCGACAAGATGAACGCGGCCTTGCCCGAGCTAAAGTACGCCATCATGGCGTCCCGTTCCATAGGCACGAGGAAGTTCCGCTCGCTCGCGCCCTTCATCCAGGCTAGGGCTTCGAGCCAGCCGGGGCCGTCAAAGTCCGCGCTGCCCGAGCCCTGAGCGAAGGGGGCCGCGCCAAAGCCCGCTACGAAGGGAAGGAACCAATACGACGAATAGGCGTTCCAGGCGGCGGGTACGGGGGCCCCGCTCGCCATGGCCAGCCGTTCCATATCGGCCAGCGTCCACCCCTTGGGCGGTGGCGTTTTGATGAGCGTGGTCGAATAGAACACCAGCTGGGCATCGCAATAGAAAGGCGCCGCGTAGAGCCGCCCGTCCAGGGTAAAGGCGGCCTTGCCCTTGGCCGAGGTGGCGGGCAGCCTAAGGCTATCGAGCTCCTGCAGCGAGCCCGCATCGCGCAGGTCCGCCAGGTAATCGGATTGTATCATCACGAGGTCGGGTATCTTGCCTCCGCCGCGCTGCACGGCGATAAGCTTGCTCTTTATCGAGGGCACGTCCAGCACTTTTACGTTTACGCCCGCCTCTTTAGCCCAGGCAAGTATCTCGGACTTTAGCTCGGGTACGCCTTCCCAGCTTAGCCATACTTCCAAATCCCGTTCTGAGCAGGCTTCCCCGTACAGGGCGAGCCGCGCGCCCAGGGGAATGCGTTCGGCGGGCCTGCCGTCGGTCGCCTCAAGCAGCAGTTCCCAGCCGTTGCGGCCGCTCTGCACCTGGAGTTCATACAGGCGCTCCCCAAGCTTCCCGTCAAGTATGACGCGCCCGCCTGCTTCCAGCCTCCAGGCTTCGAACTGGGGCCCGAAAAGCTCGCCGACGCTGCCTGCCCTGGAAACGTTCCTGCCAAGGGATTGGCCGTTATAGAATAATTCCGTAGCTGCGCTTTGGCTAAAGGAGGGTATAACGCTTGCAAAGAGGGCAAGAAAGGCGAGCGCGAGAGCGCGCATGGCGTTTCCTCCTTTTCAAAGGTGGAAGGTCGCGCCGTTTCCCGCGCAGCCCAATGGCCTGCGATCCATAGGCGCGGTATGCCCTTAGGTTCGTAGGCTCGAAGGAATGCGTCATTCTTCCGCGATTTTGGGTCTTTGTCAATGAGAAAAGAAAAAAATATCCATATTGTTAAAAAACGGTATTATGAAAAGTGCTTCTTGTGAAATCTATACTTTTAGCTACAATTATGCTGAGCTTAATCTTGTTTAATAATCGGGGTAGTGCATGAAAGTTCGCGGCATGACCATACGGGTACTGATTTCCACCTTCTTAAGTATCTACGTATCTATAGCCGGTTATTCCCTGCTCCTGCCCGGCATATTCGTGCTTGACGCCGCCGGCGCGGCTGAGTTCTGGCGCAAGATGTTCTTAGTCGTCAACATCGTGGGTCCCATCGCCACCTTCTCCGTGTATCTCTTCTACCGTCCGGTAGCCAGGGTGCTTGCCCAGCTCGATAGGGGCGAGACGCCAGAAGAGAAAGCCTCTGCCAAGGCGCAGCGCGCGTTCAAGTCCATCGAGGGCTTTCTGTTCATGATAGGGGCGAGCGCCTACCTGCTCGGCGTCATGCTCAACATGGCGCTCGACCTTGCCAAGGGCTTAAGCCTCGATATGACCTACTGGTTCTATCGCATCGTGCTCGCGCTCAGCTTCGGCGTCATCAACGGCATCATTACCGCGCGCATGGTGAACCTTGCGTGGATAGAGGCGAAGTACCGCATGGGCATAACGGAATTCGCCGACGAGCGCAAGCGCACGAGCACCCTCGTCAAGCTCGGGCTGCCTTTGTCCCTCCTGGTCGTCATCCTCATGGTCTTCGGCGCTTCGTCCGTGCTCTATTACGCTCACCGCGGCGCGGCCGATGCCTCCCTCTTCGAGCTGGCCAGGGCCGTGCCCCACTTCCTTAAGAATTTTGGCATACTGGCGGCCATAGCGCTCGCCATCGTTCTAGCGCTCCTCGTGGAGAACCAAGCCCATATAGCCCACCTGCAGACGGAACTCATGGCCCTCTCCCAAGGCACCATGGACTTGTCCAGCCGCATTTTTATCGTCAGCTTCGACGATATGGGCTACATGACCGCAGGCGTTAACCGCATACTCGAGCAGCTGCGCGCCAGCTTCATAACCATACGGAAGTCCGAAAGCGAAGTATCCTCCACCGGCGAACAGACGCGCAGCCTCGTGGAACGCTCGCGCGACGAGGCCACGCGCATCAACGAGCTCATCGCCAAGCTGGAGGATAGCGAGCGCGTGGAAGTGGACGTGATAAACAGCGTCGTTACCGATTTCGCGGCTCTCGTTGCTTCCATTAACGAAACCATAGCCAAGTCCCGGGAACAGAGCGAATTCATAGCCAAGGCATCGCTTTCCATGCGTACTATGACCCAATCGTTTAAGGGCGTGAGCACCAAGGCGGTAAGCGCCGCGGAGCGCTTCAAGGGCCTGTCCAAGGATATAGCGGAGGGCGAGCGGGGCGTAAGCGAGCTCGTAAGCGCAAACCGATCCATGATAGACGCCAACGCCAAGATCAGGGAGATGGCGTCCATGATCATGGATATATCGGAGCGCTCGAGCCTCTTGGCCATGAACGCGGCCATTGAGGCGGCCCACGCCGGCTCCGCGGGCAAGGGCTTCGCGGTGGTAGCCGACGAAGTGCGCAAGCTTTCGTCCAATACGGCCGTCGCCGCTCGGGATATAGACCAATACGTGCGGCATATCCTGGAGACGAATAGGGTCGTCGAAAACCTGAACGAGCGCATAGCGACGGTGTTTAAGGCCATAGTGCTCGAGCTTGGCGAGGCCACCCAGGGCATGGACGGCATAGCCGCGTCCGCCCTGGACGAGGCGGCGGCGGCCGAGCATAGCCTGAAGGAGATTGAGCAGCTTATAGCGCTCACCGAACAGATGAAGCGTAACGCCGGGGCCATCGAAGATATGCGCACGCTGTTAACGAAGGGGCTTGAGAAACTCTCCGGCATCGTGGGGCAAATGACCGAGGTAAACGAAAACATGATAGGCGGCATGGGCGTCATTACCGAGCTTTTCGGCCAGCTCGGCGCGTCCTTCGACGGTACCTTCAGCGCTATCGAGGCGCTCAATGGCACCGTTACCCGCTATACGGTATAGGCGCCTTTTGGAAGCAGAGCGTATCCTCGCCATTCTCGTGGATGAGCCTAAGGCCTAGGCCTTCGAGCATAGCCCTCAAGCAGGCTTTGCTAAAGAAGCCCACATGGGTGCTGTCCATGCGATAATGCCAACGCGCGAAATCGGAAAGGCTCTCCGGGGGAAAGCGGGTACGGAGGGCGAGTACCCCTTTAGGCTCGAGCAGGCCGGCCAATTCGGACAGGACGGCGCCGGGGTGGCGCAGGTGTTCGGCTACCTCATGCACGACGATGGCCGGCCAGGCGCGCGCGCGCCAGCCCTCGCCCGGCGCGAAAAACGGATCGTAGGGCGTATAGCCATAGGCCTTCTCCTCCAGTATGCCCCGCAGGGCCGGGCTCGGGCCGCTGCCGAAATCCAGTACCTCGCAGCCGGCTTTAAGGAAGGGAAGCAGGGCCGCGTCCGCGAAGGAAACAAGCCAGTTCCTATAGCCTGGGTCGTCTGGATCGTTGCGGTGGAGCAGGTAGCGCGTGCGCTCGTTGAGGGGCGAGGGCAGGTAGTCTTCCAGGATCTGTATATAGCCGCAGCGCGGGCAACGCTCGTAGCAGGATAGCTCGCTAAAGCGGGAGCCTTCCATAACGGGTACCAGGGTGCGGGCGGGCGCGCCGCATAATCGGCATAGCATACGCGCCACTATATCCGGGCGAGGGGGCTTTGCCCAGGAGCCTTTAGCTTGACACAAGCCGAAATTCTCCATAGCTTGACTCTATGCGCTTGGATCCGGTTAACGGACCGAGACGCGAGGATTGCCATGCCCCTCATCTCCGTGCGCGATTTGCGATTCAGCTATCCGTTTTCGACGGAGCCGGCCCTAAGCGGCCTGAGCTTCTCCGTGGAGGCGGGCGAATACCTAGCCGTGGTCGGCGCTAACGGCTCGGGCAAAAGCACGCTGGCGCGCTGCCTAAACGGTCTCTTGCCGGTTT
>JBFZES010000318.1:0-6272 GCA_041306725.1 Spirochaetaceae bacterium
TGATAATAGACGTCGTCCTGCCCGGCAAGAACGGCCTGGAACTGGCCCTCGAGGTCAATCAGCGCAAGCCCGGGGTGCCTATCATGCTCATGTCCGGCCGCATTTCCACCGACGCCGACTCCATACAGAATTTTACCGGCCATTTCGGCATAGCCTGTTCCCTCGCCAAGCCCTTCACCCCCGACCAGCTGCTGCTCGCCGTGAAAAAGGCCTTAGCCAGCGCCTGTTAATCCCTTCCGCGCGCAATACTTCGGTTGCGTAAACCCTAAGCCTGCCGTACTATGGATACAACGCCAAATTCCTGCGGAAGGTCATTATGAATAGTAACGAACAACGCATTTTAGTGCTGAATAGCGGGAGCTCTTCCCTCAAATACGAAGTTTTCCTCATGCCGCGCCGCGTAAGCTTAGGCAAAGGCGGCGTGGAGCGCATAGGAGAGGCCAAAGGCGTCCTAAAACAGGCTTCGGCCCGAGGCGATATCGTTATCGAGGCGGTTTTCCCCGACCACTCCGCCGCCATGCAGGCGGTGGGCAAAGCTCTGCTGGATCCCGAGAAGGGCATACTAGGAAAAATGTCCGAACTGGGGGCCATAGGGCACCGCGTGGTGCATGGGGGCGAACGCTTCGCCAAGTCCGTGGTCATAGACGGCGAAGTGCTGGCGGCCATCGAGGAAAATATAGAGTTGGCGCCCCTGCATAATCCCGCCAACCTTACCGGCATACGGGAGGCGGAGCGGCTTATCCCGGGGCTTCCCCAGGTGGCGGTCTTCGATACGGCCTTCCACCAGACCATGCCCCCTACGGCCTATATGTATGGCCTGCCGCGAGAGCTCTACGAGAAGCACCGCATACGCCGCTACGGCTTCCACGGCACGAGCCACCGCTATGTGGCGAGCCGCGCCCTCGAGATACTGGGGCGCCGGCCGGAGAATACCAATATCATCACCTGCCACTTAGGCAACGGCGCGTCCATTACCGCCATCGAGGCTGGCCGTTCCGTGGATACCTCCATGGGCTTTACGCCCCTGGAAGGCCTCATGATGGGCACCCGCTCGGGAGACTTTGACCCCGCTATTTTGGGCTATCTCTTTGAACGCGGCTATAGCATGCACGACCTTATGAACATGCTCAATAAGAAGAGCGGGCTTTTAGGCCTCTCTGGCCTGTCCCACGACCTGCGCGATCTTGAGGCGGCCGCGGAGCAGGGCAACAAGAACGCCGCCGAGGCGCTGGACGTGTATGCCCACCGCGTGCGGAAATACATAGGCTCGTACATGGCCAACCTGGTCAAGGTGGACGCTCTGGTGTTCACCGGCGGGGTGGGGCAGCACGGCCACCGCATGCGCGAGCGCATATGCCACCGCCTGGAAAACATCGGCATAGTCATGGATTATTCGCGCAACTGCGCCAATTGCAGCGATGAGGGCATAGTATCGCACCAGTATTCGCCCACGAGCATCATGGTCATACCGACCAACGAAGAGCTGCAGATAGCCATGGATGCCTACGAACTCTTGTTCCCCGGTCAGATAGACCCCAGGCGGCGCAAGAGCGATATCAATATCTAGCATCGGGACGCTAAGCCCGGCAAGGGAGCACGCATGGCTACGTTAAGGCACGCCTATTACAGGACCTTTCAGGGTATTATGAAACTGGCGGCGAATTTCCTGGATTTTACGCCGCCTGAGCTTTTGACGGGGCCTGGCAGCGTGCTCAGGCTGCCCGCTCTCATTAAGGAAAAAGGCTTCGCCTCGGTGCTGGTGGTAAGCGACAAGGGCTTAAGCTCCCTGGGCATACTCAAGCCCTTCCTAGCCGGGCTTGATAAGGCCGGCATAGCGTATACGATGTTTGACGATGTGCAGGCCAACCCCACCATAGGCAATATCGAGGAGGGCCTAAGCCTGTATAAGGGCAGCGGCTGCCAGGCTATCGTGGCCTTCGGCGGCGGCTCGCCCATGGATTGCGCCAAGGGCATAGCGGCCCGGGCGGCCAATCCGCGCACGAGCGTAAGCCGATTGCGGGGCCTGCTCCGCGTGGCCAGGCGGCCGATTCCCCTCTTCGCCGTGCCCACCACGGCGGGCACGGGATCCGAGACCACTATAGCCGCGGTCATCACCGATCCGTCCACGCACGAGAAATACGCTATCAACGACCCCAAACTCATCCCGCCCTACGCCGTCCTTGATCCAGGTCTCACCGTGGGCCTCCCTCCCTCCATAAGCGCCACCACGGGCATGGACGCCCTTACGCACGCGGTGGAGGCCTACGTGGGCCGCAGCAATACGGCGCTTACCGTCGAGATGGCCGAGAAGGCCACTGCGCTCATCTTCGCCAATGTAGAGCGCGCGTATAAGGACGGCAAGGATATGGAAGCCAGGGAGAACATGCTCACGGCCGCCCATTACGCGGGCATAGCCTTTACCCGCGCCTACGTGGGCTACGTGCACGCCATAGCCCATAACATGGGCGGGCTCTACGGCGTGCCGCACGGCCTTGCCAACGCGGTAATCCTGCCCTACGTGCTGGATTTCTTCGTGCCCGCGGCCAAAGAGCCCTTGGCCCGCCTCGCCGCCATAGCCGGGCTTACCAAGCCCGGCATGGAAAACGAGGAAAAGGCGCTCGCCTTTATTGCCGAGATTCGGGCCATGAACGCCCGCATGGGCATACCCGCTACCATAGCGGGGCTTAAGGAGGAGGATTTCCCCCTCATAATCCAGCGGGCGTTTAGGGAGGCCCATCCCCTGTATCCCGTGCCGCGCTTCATGGAGGCCGCGGACTGCGAGGCCATTTTGCGCAAGCTGCTCGCCTAGCCTCCGCCGCCGTCCATGATAGCGAGCACAGCGGCCCACGGCCTCGTGGACTTGGCCCTTGCCTGCCCCGGCATACGCGTGGATATGCGCTACGCGGGCGAGCGCAATTTCTTTAAGGCGAAGCTCTATGACGACGACCGCGCGTGGCTCTTGGAATCGAGCGCCCGCAAGCTGGCGCTCGCGGCGGAGAACGCGGCCGGCCGCGGCTACACTCTCGTGGTGCTGGACGCCTACAGGCCGCTGTCGGTACAGGATCTCATGTGGCGCATACTGCCCGACCCCGACTTCGTGGCGCCAAGCTCGCGAGGCTCCATACATAACCGCGGCGCCGCGGTGGACGTCGCGCTCCTCTACCCGGACGGGCGCGAAGCGCCCATGCCCAGCGAGTTCGACGAGTTCTCCGAGCGCGCCAGCCACCAGTACGCAGGCGGGGAGCCAGAGCGCCTGAGCGCGCGGGATACCCTGCGCGAATGCATGGAAGCCGCGGGCTTTAGCGCTTATGTGGCCGAGTGGTGGCACTACGTAGACCCCGATACCCGCGGCTATCCGCTCTTGGATATACCGCTATCGGGCCTCAAAGCCGGCGAAGGAGCTTTGCATGTATAGGACAGCATTCTTGGATAGCCGGGACGCGGCCTTCTCGTCATGGAAGCTCGAAGGCGGCGCCGCGCTGCGCGGCCGGCCTGGTCATTCGGCGCTGACCCTGCCTGGGGCGGCCTTGGACGGCAAGCAGGGGGCCTTAGGCGGCGGCGCGGCCTATGCGGGCGGCGCGGCTTGGGCGGACGGCGCCGCTTATGCCGACAGCCCCGAGCTGACCGCCGCGTTTCCCTTCAGTTCGGCCATAGCCTCCTGGTCGGCCGACACGCCCGAGGGTACCCATCTGGAAGTGCTGCTGCGGGCGCGCGTGGGCGGCACCTGGTCATCCTGGTTCAGCATGGGCCAATGGGCTAGCGGCGACATAAGCTTCAAGCGGCATTCCGTAGCCGGCCATGCCGATGCCTTTGGCCGGGTGGACACCGATACCCTGAACCTCGCTAAGCCCGCCGACGCGCTGCAGGCGCGCGTGCGCTTGTTCAGCCGGGACGGCCGCGCCGTTCCCTCCCTCAGCCGCCTATTCCTAGCGTATGCAGAGCCGAAGCCCGCGATCGGCCCAGGGGCTGCGGCCTTGCCAGGCGGCGCCGCGTCCGGCCCTGGCTGGCAAGGCGAACTGGCAGGCGTGCCGCGCTGCTCGCAGATGGTCTATCCGGACGGCGGCAAGGTATGGTGCAGCCCGACCTGCGTGGCCATGATACTGTCGTACTGGCGGGGCCGGACCGAGCCCTGCGAAGAGGCCATACGCGCGGCTGTGAGCGGCGTATACGACGGAGTGTTCGAAGGCTACGGCAACTGGTCCTTTAACGCCGCCTACGCCGCCTCCCAGGGCTATGACGCCTGCGTAGCCCGCTATCCTTCCTTAAGCGCCCTTGAGCCCTGGCTCAAGGCGGGCGTGCCCGTGGCCCTCTCCGTATCGTGGAATAATGACGAGGGACGCGCGCTTAACGGGGCGCCGCTGGCCAAGAGCTCGGGGCACCTTACCCTGCTGGTGGGCTTCGACGGGAACGGCGATCCCATCATGCATGAGCCCGCCGCGCCGAGCGACGGGGAAGTGCGCCGGGTTTATGCGCGCTATGAATTGGAGGCGCGCTGGCTAACGGCCTCGGGCGGCGCCTGCTACCTTATTTATCCGCGCGGGCATGCCGTGCCCGCCTTCGGGCTGCCCTAGCCTGGGAACGCGGATAGCCAGGAGCATGGGAACGCGGACGCTTAAGAGCCTAGGCGCGCAGCGCCTCGATGGCGGCCGCGTGTATTTCCTCTTCCCAAATGAAGAAGGACGAATGCCTGCCGCGTAGCTTCTCCGGATCCTCGGCGCTGCCGCCTAAGAGGTAGGCGAAGCCGTAGCCCTCTTCCGGGCTAAAGAGCAGGCCGCCGAGCAGGCCGTAGGCGTCCGCGTGGTGGCCCCAAAGCTTTGGTCCGCCTTCTGGCAAGAGGGCGTCCCCCCCGAAGCTATCGCGCGTATCGGTGGTGTGCATGAGGCCAAGCCCGCATTCGCGCGTCATGCCGTTATAGCAGTCCCCGTTAGGCGCTTCGGGGGTGAAGCGCCAGCGGCTCTTCATCATCAGGGCTACGCTCTCCGCCTTGAGTACCCGCCTTCCCTCCAGTTCGCCATGGCCCAGCAGGAGCCGCAGGAGGCGCGAAAGGTCGCGTACCGACGCCCGAAGCCCTCCCTGAGGCGAAAAGAACGTGCCGTTGCCGCCCGGCGCATAGCGCTCGAGCGCCTCGGCTCCTATGCCGGGCAGGGCGGGACAGGGCAGGGCTGGCCGAACGCCCCTATAGTCGTCAACCTGGGCCTGCCAGGCGCCTTCGGGGTCGTAAGCGCCTTCGAGCCCGGTGCGGTAAAGGGGGGCCAGGCGCGCGAAGGCATCATCCGACAGCAGGTTCACGTTGAAGGAGGCTTCCATGCCCGCGGGCTCGAGCAGGCGGCGCTTGACGTAGCGGTCGAAGCGCTCGCCGCTCAGCTTCTCTATGACGGCGGCCACGACGCCGTAGCCGAGGTTGCAGTAGCAAAAATAGCCGCCCGGGGATAGATCCAAGGGCTTGCCTGCCTGGGGCGTGGCGAAGTGGGCTCCGCCTTCCCAGGCGCCGCCGCCCGGCTCGAAGAAGCCGCGCAGTTCGCCGCCTAGGGGCATGGTGTAGCGCTCTCCGTCCCTAAGCGATGACAGGTGGGACAGGAGCATGGCGCAGCTTATCGCCTTGTCGGGGTAAGCGGGATTGCGCAGCGGCCAGCCTAGGTAATCCGACGCGTCCTTATCCAGGTCCAGCCTGCCTTCTTCGCATAGGCTTAAGGCGGCCATGGCCGTGACGACCTTGGATATGGAGGCCACGCGGTAGAGCGTGTCGGGCCGGGCCGGCCGGTCGGTATCCGCGGCCGACGCAGCTATGCGCGCGCGGCCGCACGCGAATTCGTGCAAGGGCCGCCCGTCGCGCACCAGGCATAGGGCCAGGCTGGAAAGACGCGCGCCTTCCTTATTCGCCGTGCGCTCCAGCCTCTCGTCCAGACGCTTAAGCGCGTCAACCCTTGCCGCATCCATGCTTGCCTCCTTAAGCTAATTCATTATTGACAATATCTTTAAAGCCGTAAATACTGAAGCATTCGTCCGGCGCGGCAAAGCGATATAAACGCCGCAGAGCCGTAGACTCTCCAAGGAGATTCCTCCATGCCAGCCATGATAGACGCCGCCCTCTCTGCACCCGACTACCGGGGCATATACGCGGAGCCGTCCTTTTCCGGCGTGCAAAGCTTTTACCGCCGCCGCTATACCAAAGACCTCGCGGGCGTGGACCTCGCCGTGGCGGGCATACCCATGGACAGCTTCGTAACGAACCGGCCCGGCGCGCGCTTCGGCCCCGAAGCCATACGGCGCGC
>JBFZES010000319.1:0-3041 GCA_041306725.1 Spirochaetaceae bacterium
GACTCGTAGAGGCGGAGGGCGTTGCGGTTCTCCGCGTTCACCGAAAGCCCGGCTTCTCGGAGGCCGGCTTGACGACAGAAAGAGAGGGCTATGCGCACCAGGGCCCTTGCCAAGCCCTTGCCGCGATGCTCCTTGTCTACCGATAGGGTGCCTATAAAGCCCGAGCCTTCCTCATCGTCACGTTCCACCCGCAGCGTGCCGCAGGGCTCCCCGGCGGGGGAAAGCGCGAGGATAAGGCCGCCGGGGAGGTATTCTGCGGCGTCCATGAACTCCAGGAGGTCCTCCGGGCGCGTGTCCATGGATCCTTGGAGCTCGCGGAAGTTGCGGTTGCGCACCGCCACGAAGTCTTCGAGGCCCTCGGGGAAAACCCGTTCCGCTCCGCCGGCCGCCCCGCCTGGAAGCGCCGCCTGGCTCGGCTTAGCCAAGGCATAGAGGCCGTAGCCTTCAGGAAGGTCGGCTTGAGCCTTGGCTAAGGGCAGTGCGCCGAGCGTGGGGGCGGTCATAAGATAGGCCGTGCGCTCGAAGAGGAAGCCCAGGCCTTCGAAGGCTTCCCTCTGCGCGGCGAGCTCTTCGGGTATGAAGAGGTAGCAGTCGTCGGCCTGGCTCCCAAGCGCCTTGGCCCCGGCTTCGAGCAGGGGCCGGTACGCGGAGGCGGATTGGTCCCCGAGCGCGTGCAGTATGGCTACGCGGGCGCGCCGGGCCGCCCTGAAGGTGGGGCTGAGCATGAACGCGGCCGCTCCCCGCGGCGCGCCGTTTTCGTCCGTCATGAAAAACGAGGGGAAATCCTCTCCAAAGGCCCAGGAGGAGCCGGGTATATACGATTCGTCGTGTTCCGCTCCGTGCCTGGCGCAGTAGGCCAGGAAGGCGGGCGCGAGGGGATCCGAAGGCTTAGCTATGCGTGTTACCATGGCTATAGCCTACGCCGGCCCGGCTGTCGCGTATAGAAGAAAAAACGATTATGTTTAAAACGTAGGTTCCCGCTCTAGGCTATTTGCGCGTGGACGATTCTAAGCTCATAGTTTACAATAAAACTCCAATTAAGGGGTTGCGATGACAGCGGATAAAGCATTCAGGAACGACGGCTACGCCAAGGTGACCGGCCGGGCGGCCTACGCCGACGATTACGCGGTGGCGGGCATGCTGCATATGGTGCCGGTATACGCCGAGTACGTGTCTGCCAAGAATATGCGCGTCCATGCCGAGGAAGCGCTCGCCTCTCCGGGCTGCGTGCGCGTCATTACGGCCAAGGACGTGCCCGGACGCACGCATTTCGGCCAGATAGAGAAGGATTATCCCATAATCGCCGTGGACCGCATACGGAGCTACGGGGACGTGTGCGCCCTCGTGCTTGCCGAAACCCGCGAACAGGCGCTCGCGGCCGCCGCCCTCGTGCGCGTGGAAGCCGAGCCCTTAAAGCCCGTGCTCACGGTCGAGGAAGCCCTGAAGCCCTACGCGCCCGTAGTGCCGAGCTACGGCGATACCAATGTCGTGGTAGAGCACAGGCTGCGCAAGGGCGACCCCGACGCCGCCTTCGCCGGCTGCGAGCTCATACTGGAGGAAGAATTCCATACCCAGACCATAGAGCAGGCTTACCTGGAGCCTGAGTCCGCCCTCTGCGTTCCCAGGCACGACGGCGTCATCGAGGTGTTCGGGAGCATGCAGCACCCCTTCAGCACCCGGCGCTTCTCCGCGGCGCTTCTAGGGGAGCCCCTGTCCAATATCGAAGTGTACACCATAGCGGTGGGCGGCGGCTTCGGCGGCAAGGACGATACGGCCGCCTGCGTGTGCGCGCGCGCCGCTCTCGGCGCAAGGCTCACCGGCCGGCCGGTAAAGATGACCTACGACCGCGACTGGTCCTTCCGCGAAAGCTACAAGCGCCATCCCTATACCCTTAAATACAAGGTGGGCGTCACGAGCGAAGGCCGCGTCATGGCGGTAAAGACGACGATGTACGCCGACTCGGGCGCCTACCTTTCGGTAAGCCCCTGGGTAACCTGGCGCTCTACCGCGCAGTGCTTCGGCCCCTATTCCGTGGACAACGTGCACGCCGACGTGTACGCGGTGGCCACCAACAATATCTTTAACGGCGCCATGCGGGGCTTCGGCGCTCCTCAGGTGAACTTCGCCGTCGAAAGCCTCATGGACATGATAGCCGCCGAGCTTAAGATACACCCCCTGGGCCTGCGGCGCATAAACATGGTAAAGCAGGACAGCCGTACCGTTACCGGCCAGAAGCTCGACAAGCACGTGGTGAGCATGGAAGAGGTCATGAACCGCGTCGTCCACGATATTGGCTACCGCAAGAAGTACGAGCAGTGCTCCTTCGGCAAGGCCGAGGGCGACGAGCTCTACGGCATAGGGCTGGCCATAAGCTACCGGGGCGCGTCCCTGGGCGCCGAGGGCATGGACTTCTGCTCCTGCATACTCAACGGGCAGTACGACGGATCGCTGCTTCTGGAAACCGGCATACACGAGAACGGCCAGGGCTCCGAGAGCGCCATGATACTCATACTGGCCGAGGCCTTAGGCTGCGACCAGAAGCGCATACGCTATCGCCGCCCCTCCACGAGCAACGTGCCCGACTCCGGCACCACCGTGGCCACGCGGGGCACCATCATGGGCGGCTCGGCCGTCATGGCGGCCGTGGCCGAGTTCAAGGCCCTGCTCTCCGCCCACCTTGCCGAGCGCCTGCGCTGCAAACCCGAAGAGGTAAACTTTCACGACGACAAGATATGGGGCTTGAATTACGAGTACAGCCTGAGCTGGGAAGAGGCCATGCGCGAACTCTACCTGCAGCGCGTCACGCCCTACGCCTTCGGCAGCTTCAAGGCGCCCGACGTAAGCTGGGACGACACCAACGGCCAGGGCGACGCCTATTTTACCTTCGTCTATAGCTGCCAGGCGGTAGAGCTCTCCGTCGACAAGAAAACCGGCAAGGTAAAGCTCTTGAACATCGTAGCCGCCCACGACATAGGCAAGGCCATAAACCGCGCCATGCTGCTCGGCCAGATATACGGCGGCATTACCCAGGCGGTAGGCAT
>JBFZES010000320.1:0-2745 GCA_041306725.1 Spirochaetaceae bacterium
TTGAGTTCTCTCTCGGCCAAGCCGCGTCCAAGCGCCGCGACGATAGGCGTCTTCGACGGCGTGCACAAAGGACACCAGGAGCTCATTCGGCGAGTGCTAGCGCACGCGCCCTCGCTCATGCCCGTAGCCGTTACCTTTAGCGACAACCCTAAGCACGTAACGGCGCCCGAGCGCTTCATGGGCATGCTGCAAAGCCTTGAGCAGAAGCTTGCTACCTTAGAGACGCTGGGCATCGAGCGCTGCGTGCTGATTGACTTTTCCGGAAATTTCAGTAAACTGGGCGGGAATGAATTCGTCTCGACCCTTATACGGTCTTGCGGCGTGCGCTTCTTTGCCGTCGGAAACGATTTTAAGTGCGGCCACCGTCTGTCTACCAACGCGCTCAAGCTCCGGGATATCGCCCGCGGCCTAGACGCCGAGGTCGATATCGTCGATCCCGTCCTCGTGGGGGGCGAGAGGGTGAGCTCAAGCTTGATACGCTCCGAACTGGCTAAGGGACACACGGATCGGGCATACGCCATGCTCGGTCGCCCCTACACGCTGGACCTTAGGGCAGTCGAGAGAGAGTATTCGGGTCCTACTATAAGGCTGCTGCCCCGTGTCCGCGGTTACGTCCTCCCGCGGAACGGTCAATATGCGGCGAGGATACTGACTGCGAACGGCAGCCGCGAAACGACCGTCGTCGTGTGCTCGAACGGCATAAAGCTCGAACGGGCAGGCGATACGGCCGAAGCGCTATTCTTGGAATTCATCGCGAATACAGGTTATACGGAATAAGGAGTATAGAGACATGGCATTTACCAAAGAGCAAAAGGCCAGCATCGTAAAAGAATACGGCGCCGGCGAGAAGAATACCGGCAGCATCGAGGTGCAGGTGGCCCTGATCACCGAGCGCATCGTGCAGCTCACCGAGCACTTTAAGATCCACAAGAAGGATACCAATGGCCGCCGCGGCCTTCTCATGCTCGTAGGCCAGCGCAGAAGGCTGCTTAAGTACCTTATGCGCACCGACTTGGACAAGTACCGCGCGCTTATCGAAAAGCTAGGCATCCGCAAGTAAGGTTTTTTTAGCGAGCCCGGACCTTCAAGGTTCGGGCCTCGTTGCATTTTGGGCGCAGAGGCCCGCATGGAGAACGAAGATACTATGGTACATACCAGCATATTTAAGATAAACAACGAGGACATGATCCTCGAAACCGGACGCCTTGCCAAACAGGCTAACGGTTCGGTATTCGCGCGCTTCGGCGGCTCAGCGGTCATCGCTACCGTGTGCTGCTCCTCCAAGGTGACCGAGGGCCTCGATTTCGTGCCCCTCACCGTGGAATACAACGAGAAGTACTATGCCGCGGGCAAGATACCCGGCGGCTTCATTAAGCGGGAGTCGCGGCCTAAGGACAAGGAAATACTCGTGTCCCGCCTTATAGACCGGCCCATGCGCCCCCTCTTCGACAAGGCCTTCGGCCGCGAAATTCAGGTGGTGCCCACGGTTATATCGGCCGATCAGGTCAACCCCCCCGATATCCTGGCTATAAACGCGGCCAGCGCGGCCGTGCACATATCCGACGTACCCTTTAACGGCCCCATAGCCGCCGTGCGCGTAAGCCACGTCGACGGCGCCTACGTTATCAACCCGACCTTTGACCAGATAGCGCGCTCCGCGCTTGAGATCGTCGTGGCGGGCACGGAGAAGGGCATAACCATGGTAGAGGGCGGCGCCGACGAGGTGAGCGAAGAGCTCATGCTCGGGGCCATAGACGCCGCGCGTAAGCCCATAGCCGATATTTGCGCCCTCATACGCGGCATGCGCGACGCCATAGGCAAGCCTAAGCTGCCCATGGCCCCGCTCAAGGCAGAGCTTGGCCGCAAGCCCGAGATCGTGGCATTCGCCCATGACCGCCTCGCCAAGGCCCTCTTCACCAAGGTGAAGCAGGAGCGCTACGCCGCCGTGGCCGCGGCGATCAAAGAGACATCCGCCGCCTTCGCCGACGTCCTCGTCGACGAGATACAGCAGAAGCTCTTCAGCGCCCTCATGGAAGAGCTTCAGTACGACATACTGCGCTCGGGCATACTCGATAAGGGGCTCCGCGTGGACGGCCGCGGCCTTGAGGACATACGCGCCATAAGCTGCGAAATAGGCATACTGCCCCGCACCCACGGCTCGGCGCTCTTCACCCGCGGCGAAACCCAAGCACTCGCGGTGACCACGCTCGGCACGGTGTTCGACGAGCAGATACTCGACGACATAGAAGGGGACCGCAGGGACCGCTTCATGCTCCACTATAACTTTCCCCCCTTCTCGGTGGGCGAGACCGGTCGCTTAGGCACCGGCCGCCGCGAGATAGGCCACGGCCACCTCGCGCGCCGCGCCCTTGAACGAGTGCTGCCCATTAAGGAAAAATTCCCCTACACTGTGCGCGTCGTGTCGGAGGTGCTTGAATCCAACGGCTCCTCCTCCATGGCCAGCGTATGCGGCGGTACCTTGGCGCTCCTTGCCGCTGGCGTGCCCTTAAAGAGCCCGGTAGCCGGCAGAGCCATGGGCCTCATAACCGACGGCGACCGCTTCGCGGTGCTCTCCGACATACTCGGCGACGAGGACCACCTTGGCGACATGGACTTCAAGGTAGCGGGAACCGAGGCGGGCATCACCGCCTTCCAGATGGATATAAAGATAGACGGCGTATCCGCGCAGATCATGACCAAGGCGCTCGATCAGGCCAAGCGTGGCCGCATGCATATATTAGGCAT
>JBFZES010000321.1:0-6922 GCA_041306725.1 Spirochaetaceae bacterium
GACCAACGGGAGGAAAAGCGCGCCTGAGGCGCGCGACAGCGAGCGAGGCGGGCTCATCGCCGCGAACCGGTGAGCGGCAGAGAGCGAACACGAGGTTCGCGAGTGGAAGCCAAATCCGCGCGGGATGCGGTCCGAAACATTGAGGACTGCAGGGGTCCGGGGGTATCCCCCGGGGGCCCTTTTGGGGCGGCTTTTTCTTTGACATCGCGATTTCCCAAAGGGAAATCGCGGGTGGCTGAACGAAGGCCAAAAGCGCGGATTTGAACCGAGCGAGCGCCGACCAACGGGAGGAAAAGCGCGCCTGAGGCGCGCGACAGCGAGCGAGGCGGCCCGAAAAGGCGAGACACGATGTCGAGCCTTGAAGGGCAAATCCACGCGCTGCGGTCCGAGCAGCGCTCTGGACGTTCGCCCTGGAGCTTTTGTATCTTCTGGGGATGGATCTACAAAGCTTTCTGCATAGCTACCGCTTTTCCCGCGAGCAGTTCGATGGTTCTGGCTTGGATTGGGATCAGCTTCAGTCCATTGCCGAGGATTATACAAGGCAGTTGCCTGATCTGGAGGCCATTGCCCGCTACGTGGTGGATATCATCCTTAAAAACAAGATAGTCCATTCCATTAACTACCGCCTCAAGGATCCGGAGCATCTATTGTCCAAGATCGTGCGGAAACGGCTAGCGAATCCGGAAATCCTCATTGACGTGAATAATTACCAGGATCGTATCACAGACCTGATCGGCATACGGGCCCTGCACCTGTTCAAGGAGGACTGGATACGGATACACCGCTACCTGCAGGACAACTGGGAACTGGCCGAGCGGCCGGTGGCCTATGTGCGGGAAGGGGACTCGGAACGTATTCTGGATTTTTACCGGGAAAACCAGTGCGAGGTGGAATTCCATGCCTTCGGTTACCGCTCCGTTCACTACTCTCTGGCCACCAGTCCAAATCGACGACGCTTCGTAATCGAGATGCAGGTGCGGACCCTCTTTGAGGAAGCCTGGGGAGAGATTGACCATACCGTCCGCTATCCTTACAACCTGGACAACGATGTACTCGCCAGGCTCTCGTCCATCCTGAACAGCATATCCGGCAATGCGGACGAGATCGGTTCGTACATGCTGTACATGAAGGGTAGGCAGGAAAAACTAGAGGCCGAATATAGGGAGACGCTCCAGGAGAAGAACCGCTTGATTGCCAGGCTGCGGGAACAGTTGGCCGCCTTGTCCCTTGATTCCCTGCAGATGGATGCCATTAATGCCAATCTGGATACCCTCCGGGAATCGGTTGATCCCAGCGAAGCGCTACCCGAGCCGGACAGCAACAGCTTTCCCTGGCTGTCAAGCTTCCTGGAGAGCGGCATCTTCAAAGGCATACAGGGCCAGCTGAACCGCTTTATGCAGTCCGAGTATTTTGCCCCTATAGAGGTAAACGACAAGGACCTGGAAACCCTGGCCCGCACCCGCTCCGAGCTCCTTAAACTGATACAGGACCCGGTGAAACTCAAAGCGCTTTTAGAGAGCCAGGCCGGTCAGAATGAGCTTGCGGGGCTTCCCATGCTGCCGGGCCTGCCGCTGATGGCGGCTCTTAGGGAAGGGGAACAGGCAAAAAACCAAGGCAAGCCCTAGGCAGAGCGGGGAGCGGTAGGGAAAAGGCGCCCGGTGCGCGCTTGGCCTTATTTCTTTTTCAATAGCGCCGCAAAGGGATTATAGTTCTCGCCGTCTCCATCTTCTGCGGTGTATCGTTGCTGAGTCTCTTCATCTTCCGCTGAGGCGGCGGGCTTAAGGGCGATGCGACGGTTGACGGCGTCCACATCAAGGATCCTTACCAGCATCGTGTCGCCGGGCTTGGCCAGCTTGCGGGCGTCGATGCGCCTGCCCTCATCGCCCAGCTCGGAGGCATGTACCAGGCCGTCCAGCCCCGGCTCCAGAGCTACAAAGAGACCGAAATCGGCGGTACGGGTCACCGTACCCAGGTGCCGGGATGCGATGGGATATTTAATCGCCGCGCCTTCCCAGGGGTCGGCCAGCAGCGCTTTCAGGCTGAGGCTGATGCGATTGGCATGCCAGTCCAATTTTAGGATGCTCGCCTCGATCTCCTGGCCGACCGAGAGGACCCCCTGGATATCGGATACGCGCTCCAAAGAGATTTCAGATACCGGCAACAGGGCCTGCACGCCGCCTATATCGACGAAAGCGCCATAATCCTGTATCCGGGTGATGGTACCATGGATTTTCTGGCCTTCCTTTAGGCTTTCCTTGAGGCTTTCAAGCTTGTCCTGCTGCGCTTCCTGTTCAAGGACCCGATTTGACACCATGATGGAACGTCCGTGGTCCTTGTATTCCTGTATCCTGAAGGCTAGGCGTCGGCCTACGAAGGATACTCCCTCTTCTGCCCGCTTGAGCCCCATCTGAGAGTAGGGGCAGAAAGCCCGGGTGGAACCGAGTTTTATCTCATACCCGCCCTTTATTTCTTTTTCTACGATACCCTCGACGGGGATTTGGTTCTGCCATGCGCTTTCCAGCATAGCCGTCCCGGCCTTCTCTCCGGCCAGGCGGGTGGTAAAGCGCATTTCGCCGTTCTTGGCTTCCAGGAAATAGGCTTTAATCGTGTCGCCGGCTGCGCATTTGAGGCTGCCGTCTTCGCCGGCCAGTTCGGCACGGTCCAGAATCCCTTCGCTCTTGCCGCCGAGCCGCAGGAAAATGCAGTCTCCTGCGATGGCTTCTATCGTAGCTTCCACCAATTGGCCGGGCTGGAGTCTCTCTGCCTTGACCATGGATTGCTCAAAAAGCTCGGCAAAGCTGGTGGCTTTGGATTTGTCGGTATCAGCTGCCATACATGTTTCTCCCTCGTCTCTCACAGTATAGCAGGAATCCTGCGTTAAGGTGAACAGCGTGGCTAAGGTCCCGGCCAAAAGCCGCGTAAGCAGCGCTCAGGCGCCGTCCCCTCTGCGCGGGCAGGGCAGGGCTATCTCTTTAGGCGAGCGGAGGCGGCCCTGATTGCGGCGGTTTCAAGGGGATCGAAAGGCGCGCCGTCGGCGCGCAGTATGTCGTGGTACCAGAGCGTGGGCTCGGCTGGCGGCCCCCTTCGAGGCGCCCGGTCCGACCAGGAATATATAGTCTGGGTACGCCCGCTTACGAGGCCCCAGTTGAAACAGCCTATATCGCGCTTCTCGAAGACGGGAAGGCAGGTTTCGAAGCGGCAGCCCGCCGCGCGGGCCAGGTATTCCGTGCACAGCAGGGGGCGGCCTTCCGCCGCAAGTTCTTCCGCCTGGCTATTCAATTCCGCCGCGGGCCGGTAGTTATGGAAGGATACGATATCCGACGAGTCGAGCAGCTCCCTATTCAGGTCCCGGTGCCTGATATAGACGGCGCTCGTCAAGGGCTGCTCAGGCGCTTCGGCGCGGCACCAGGCAAAGGCTTTTCTCAAGAGCGGCAGGGTAGGGATAGTTCCCCAGTAAAAGGCCAGCCCCGTCGTCAACAGGCCCCACTGCCGAGCGGGGGTCGGCGCGGATAGATGGGGCAGGAAGTAGTTGCCCGCCTCGTTGTATACGTCCCAGGCAAGAACGCGCCGGTCCTTGCCGAAGGCCCTCAGGATAGCGCGGACATAGGCTTCAAGGCGGACGCTCTCGGCCGGATCGCGGGCGGCCTTGAGGCCGGGGCTACGGAGCCAGATGGAGTTGTGCGATCCGGGCCTAGGCTCTGCCCGCAAGCCCCGCTGGTCCGGCTCGCGCCAGCAGTCGTCGAAGAGCACGGGCATGACGGACAGTCCCCGTACCGCCGCCAGGGCCAGGAATTCGTCCACTCGGCTTAGGAAGCCTGTGGGATCCGCGCTGAAGGCTAAGTCATGGAGAAAGACGCGGAGCGCGTTCATGCCAAGGCCAGCCGCCCAATCCAGCTCCCGCGCCAGGGTCGGCCGGTCGAATCGATCCGCCGCCCACATCTCAAGCTGGTTTCCCGCCGTAGAGGGAATAAAGTTGCAGCCTAGCGGCCGCGGCCTTGCCGCGTACCAGTCGCGCGCTTTCTCGGCGCTCCATCGCATTTGCTTATCCATGCGGCAAGTATAGCCTGCTTTTCCCTGCGCGCTGCTCAACGGAGGGTTTTCTCAGGGCTAGGGCCTAAGCCCTCGATTTTTAGGCGAATTTGCAGAAGGGTGCCCGACCCGGGCGAGGATTCCACGCTCAGCTCCGCGCCCATGCTGCGCGCCTGCTGGCCGAGCAGGGCCAGGCCCATGCCGCCGCCTGGCGTGCCGCGGCCGGGTATAGCGGCGGCGGCATCAAAACCGCGGCCATCGTCGCGGAGCGACAGCATGAGATAGGGCTCGGCGGCTATTAGGCGCAATTCAACGTGCTTGGCGGCGGCGTACTTGCGTATGTTGTTAAAGCCTTCCTGCACGGCCCGGTAGAGGATGAGGCGCTGCTCGTCCTTGATAAGGGAGTCCTCATAGCCCAGGGCGGTGAAATCCACGCTCGTTTCGTCCTTCTTAAAGAGCTCGGCAATCAGTTCCTTCAGCGCCGCCACAAGCCCCGTATGCTCTAGGTGGAGGGGCACGAGGCTATAGCTGACGCGCCTGAGCTTGTCTATGTCCTGGTTGAGCAGGGCAAGCGCGTCGGGGGCGGCGCGCAGGGCGGGATGGAGGCCAAGGCTGCCCAAGTCCTGGATGACCGAGTCGTGGAGATAGGATGCAAGCCCGCGCCGTTCCTGTTCGCGGGCGGCTTGCACTATCGACAGCATGCTGTCCTGGTGGCGTATCTCCAGGCGCGCCTCGCGTATCCTTCCCAGGCTGAAGAGCAGGGACAATGATTGTATGAGTATGCCTATGGCCAGGAAATAAAAGAGCGTGCTAAAGGCCGCCTCCCGCTGCAAAAGCAGCTCGGTATAGGCCTTGATAACGCTGCCCAGTATGCGCCTTATTTCCCTGTCGCCCGATTGGGGCAGCTTCTTCAATTCCTGCCCATAGCGCTCGAGGACTAGGGCGAGCTCGGCTCCCGTGCCTCCCGTGAACGGCCCCCGAAGCATGCCAAGGACAGCCGCCCAATCATCGATATCGGGGTTCTCCTGGATGAAGAGGGCCTCGAGCCGTATGATCTTGCCTATGGTTTCCCGCCGCGACTTGGAGGTGATAGCGATCAGCGCCATGAAGCTAAGCACGATGGCGGCTATGAGCAGGCCGTTCGAATACGCGGAAAGGTCAATACGGGTTTTACGGATCATTGCCGCTAGTATATACTGGGCGTATGAAAAAGCGAATCCTTTTCCGACTGTCGTCGCTGCGCGGCAATCTTTGGCGCGTTAGCCTCGCCGTCCTCGCATGTTCTGCGCTCAACATGCTGTTCAGCTGGATCAACAATGGGATACTGAAGTCTCCGCTCTTTTTGGACTCTATCTTTACCGCCGTGGGGGCGGCCCTGCTCGGGCCCCTGGCAGGCATGACCATAGGAGCGCTTACTAACCTTGGCATGGAGCTGCTGTACGGCCTTACCGGCCTGTACTGGCCCTTCGCCCTCTGCAACATGGCCACCGGGCTCATCGTGGGGCTCGCGGCGCGGCGCGGGGCATTAAAGCAGGGTTGGCTGTTGACGGCTACGGTATTGCTCGTGACCTTCGCCAACGCCCTCCTTGGCTCGGTCATAGCCAACATAGTATTCTCGGGCAACTCAGGCGTCCAAATCGACCATATCATATCGGCCTTCGTAGAAACGGGGCAGTCCCTCGCCGCGGCCAGCTTTTGGGCGCGCATTCCGACTAACCTCATAGACAAGATGCTGGCGGTGTACGCGGCCTATGGCCTACTCTCGCTTATACGAAAGGAATCCCTTGACGGCTCGTTCGACGGAGCTTCATAATCCCAGGCATGAGTACCAACCCCCTTTTAAGCGCGTGGGACACGCCCTATGGGCTGCCCCCCTTTGACAAGATCAAGAGCGGACATTACGCTCCCGCCTTCGAAGCGGCCATGGCCGAGCATCGCGCCGAGCTTGACGCCTTGGCCGCCAACGGCGATGCGCCGACCTTTGAGAATACCGTAGCGGCCCTCGACCGTTCGGGCCAGGCCTACTTCAGGGTATCCGGCGTGTTCCATAACCTTACCGCCAGCGAGACGAGCGACGAGCTGCAGGCGGTAGAGCGCGAGCTCATGCCCAAGATAGCCGTGCACCAGAGCTGGCTGAGCCTGCACGAGGGCGTGTTCCGCCGCGTCGACGAGCTGTTTCAAAAGCGCGCGACGCTGGGCCTGAATCCCGAGCAGCTGCGCCTGCTTGAGCGTATACACCTGGACTACGTGCGCGAAGGGGCCCTGCTCAAGGGGGCCGCCCGCGAGCGCTATGCCGCCATCACCGAAGAGCTGGCGGGGCTTTTTACCACCTTCAGCCAGGCGGTGCTCGGCGACGAGGCCGCTTTCTCGCTCGTATTGGCCACGGAAGAAGATAAGGCCGGCCTGCCCGAGTTCGTGCTAGACGCCGCCAAGAGCGTGGCCGCCGACAAGGGCTTAGAAGGCTACGCCATCAACCTCTCGCCCTCGCTCGTCGACCCCTTCCTTACCTACTCGACGCGCCGCGACCTCCGCGAGAAGGTTTGGCGCGCGTTCAAGGCCCGCGGAGAGAGCTGCGCCGAGCGCGACACGCGCCCCGTGGCCGAAAAGATCCTGCGCCTGCGCGCCGAGCTGGCCGGCCTGATGGGCTACGCCAATTACGCCGATTACGCCCTCGTGGACCGCATGGCCAAGAAGCCGGCGGCCGTCGATGAGCTCCTTATGCGCGTATGGACGCCCGCGCGCGCCCGCGCCCTCGAGGAACAGAAGGACCTGGAAGCCATAGCGGCCAAAGAAGGCTTTGCCGGCCCCCTCATGGGCTGGGATTGGAATTTTTACGCCGAGAAGCTCAGGCAGGAGCGCTATTCGCTGGACGAGGCGGAGCTCAAGCCCTATT
>JBFZES010000322.1:0-2748 GCA_041306725.1 Spirochaetaceae bacterium
AGCTCCCGCGCTCAGAAACAGCGCTGAAGCTGACGCTACCGGGCAACCAATCGAAACGCAGCGTAACGGCCGACGAGAAGTCGAATTCATACGAGGCGCCGCGCTCGGGGCGGCCTTCCGACGGCTGGACGGTATAGTGTAGGTTCGCGCCCGTCGGCGAATCCCAGCGGGCCAGCTCGATATCGATCTCCCGGTTCGCGAACGCCGGATCCTCGTCCCAGGTAAAGAACCCGAAGACCGCGCGTCTATCCAAGGGCATTTCCTGCGGCGCGAGGCGTATCTCATAGCTGCCATAGCCCAGGCTTTCCGTGAGAAAAACATGAGCGCTCGTCCAGCGGCCGGACCTTCGGCGCGTTTCAAGCACCAGCCTGCCCTCCGGATCAATCCACACATTCCCAGCGTCGAAAATGTTCGGCCCCGGCCCGCGTTTCTCTTTCTGGCTAATAATCCGCCAGCGGTATCCGGAGAATTCCACGATACCCTGCCCGGGCTGGGAACCGCTGGCTTCGGCAAGGGCCGGCGCGGGTATGGCGGACTTCGCCGGAGCGCCAAAGGCGCGGTAGCCGGGGTTATCGGCGAGCGGCAACGCGGCCAGGGCTACGAGCAGCAAACAGCGCGACGGGCGTAGCTTGGCCATGGCTAGGCTTTCACGACGATATCGAAGCACTCGATAAGCGCCATTACGTCAGGAACGCTGAATATCGCCTTTCTCAAGTCATTGTTGCGAGGATCCAAGGCATAGCCCGTGGCATGGTAGAACGAGGCCTTACGCAAGTCGCAGGCATGGAAAAGCGTGGCGCTGAAGCTGGCGTCCGCGAAATCGGCGCCCACGAGAAAGGTATTCTGGAAAAAGCACTCGCTTAGTTGGCTGCCGGTGAATTTCGCCCCCTTCATCTTTATATCCGTAAAATTGCAGGAGTACAGCCTGCAGTCCTGAAAGTCTATAGACAGCGTTAGCTGCTCGCAGGTGTAGAAATTGAGTCCCGCCAGCTTGCAGCCCTTGAACCGCAGGTCGATGAGGCGCATGCGCTTGGTTATAGGGTTGCTAAAATTACAGTCAAGGAAGACGCAATCCTCGAAGCTCGAATTCGACAGATCCGTCTCCGTGAAATTGCAGCCCTCAAACTCGCAGGCGGCGAATTGCCGGTCCCGCAGGCTCTGCCCGGAGAAATCCCGCTGCTTTATAGCCTCGCCCGATAGCTCTTCGTACTCGAGTATATCCATAGTCTATGCGTGTGCCACCGGAGCCCACGCGCCCGATGCCGCAGACAGGGCAAGCGCGTCCAGGGCGGCCATATTGGCGATGGCGTCTTCCACGGGCGTGGGCATGGGGCCCTTCGCCTTGAGCGCTGCGGCGAAGGAGTCGAACTGCAGCAGGTATTGGTCGGCTATTTCCGTCTCCACTACCCGCCGGCCTACGCCATTGGTGACGGTAAGCCGTGCGGGCACGTCAGCGAACATATTAAAGGGCAACTCTACGGTCAGGGCGCCGTCCGTGCCGTACGCGTCCACCCGCTGCATGGAAAAGGCCTGCGTGCCCACCGTAAAGGCCGCCCTCCTACCGCCGCCGAAATCGAGTATGCCCGAACTCAGTATATCGGTCTTAAAGACGGGATCCCGCTCGCTTAGGCAGAGTACCCGTTCCGGTTCGCTTCCCATGAGGAAGCGCGCCGAGGACACCGCGTAGCAGCCTATGTCGAGGAGGGCGCCGCCGCCATAGTCAGCCTTGTTCCGTATATTGTTCGGGTCTTTGTTATTGTAGGAAAACCAGCAGTGCACCGCCCTTACCGCCCCTATGTCGAAAGACTCCGCCAAGGCGCGCGCGCGGCGCCACTGCGGGTGGAAACGGTACATGAAGGCTTCCATGAGCGGCACGCCCCTATCGGCGCAATAATCGACAGCCTCGCGAGCCTCACGCGCGTTTAAGCCCAGCGGCTTCTCGCAGAGTATGGGCTTGCCCGCGTCCGCGGACTTCTTAATGTATTCAAGGTGGAGGTGATTGGGCAGCGGGATATACACGAAATCCACCGCCTCGTCGGCCAGCAAAGCCTCATACGAGCCATAGGCCTTAGAGAAATCCCATTTCTCCGCCGCCTTGTCCGCCTTGGCCCTATCGCGGGACGCGATGGCATACGGCTCCACGAGCGTCGAATCCCGCAAAGGCACGGCCACGCGCTTAAAATAATGGCCGGAGCATCCGAGCACGCCCATACGCAAACGTTCCATGGCTGAGCCTCCTGTAAGGAATCCATTGTGGCGCATTAACGGCCCGTGTCAAGCTTCGGGCGCTAGGCAAGCAGGCGCAGCGCGGCGAACACATAGGCCAGGGTATCGCGCGCTATGATATAGCGCTGCCAGGGCGTGCCCGGCAAGCCTTCGCGCGAGAGCGCTTCCCTGTCCAGGTAAGGCCTAGCCATGCCCGCCCTGGTCCAGTACACCAGCGATATGGTAGGGCCGTCTATCTCAATGGCCGTAAAGCCCAGTTTGCCCACCGCGCAGCCTGAGTTGAACATGGAGGGCACCAGTATGTCCTCCCGGTCGTAGAGGCTACGGGACATCCTGCGCTGCTTATCCTTTTTCGTAAGCCGCTTGAATTCCGCCACGTATACCTGCAAAAGGGCCGCAAGGCCCGTGCGATCGCCCTCGGCCGCCTCGGTATATTCGCGCAGCATAGACTCGATATTCCAGCGCAGGGTGTCGTACTTGCTGTGCGATTCAAAGAGCGGCCTATGCGTGTGGCCAGCTATG
>JBFZES010000323.1:0-9628 GCA_041306725.1 Spirochaetaceae bacterium
GGCCGCATGGAGCATGCGGAACGCGTTCGGGCCATCGTAAGCGCGGTGCGCGACGACTATGGCGTCGATAGCATCAAGCGCAAGGAAGGCGATGGAGCCCCAGACATCGCGGCTAAGGATAAAGCCTATTACACCTCGATTCAGCAATGCATAGACCGCGGATTTTGGCCCGTGCTTATGAATCCCTGGAACGGCATAGGCTTGCCCGAATACATAGGCTATAACGCCGGCGGGAACTTCCCGCTCTTCGCCTATCGGGATCAGGACGGCGCGGATGCCGGCGCGGAGGCTTCCGGCGTGGTGAGCCCCTACGCGTTCTACGACGGACTGCCCTCCGCACTAGCGAACGGCCAATCGCCCGCCGACGGGGCCGAAGAAGAGGGCATAACGCGCAACGAGGAAGCCATACGCTACTACGCCCGCATCTTCGACCGCTGGAGGGATTCGTACGGCTTCGATTTCGTGCGCTACGATTCAGTGGACAGGGTGCTGGAACTCTGCGCGGACGATATGGGCTGCGTGCCGCTTTCTGACAGGCCCACGCCCGATATCCTGCGGGAGGCCATAGAACAGTCGAGAAGGGGCTCGCCGGGCGTTGGAGCCCTCGCGGAACGCAACGCGCCCGACTTCGACGAATTCGGCGCCATGGGCTTCGACCTCGTCATGGGCAACGATATGCTCAGGCGCGTCGACGCGCCGCTCATGCGCGACGCTATAGAGCTGTACGACAGGCTGGCCGAGACCGCGGACGGCCCCCGGGCATCGGTATGCTTCGCCATCGACGCCCACGACACCGGCGACCCGCGCCGCTGGGGCTCTCCCCTCGCCCGGCTCATGGGGCCGGAGCGCATGCACCTGCGCCATGGCCTGGCCCGCTTTATATCCGCGGGGCCGGTACGCAGGCCCCTCTATGAGACCATGGGGGGGCAAGACCTCTCCGGCGGCATATATGAAGCGGAAACCTCCATACAGGGCCTCTCCTGGGCCGACGACGCGGGCTTTGCCCGCTCGTACGCGGCCATAGAGCGGCTCTATAGGCGGCTGCGTCCCTTCCTGGATAACGGAGTCATAGGCTCCCATTTCATAGCGCCGGGCTACGCCTGGTGGATAGTGCACGGCAAAAGCCCGGGCAGGCTCCTGGTCGTCGCCTGCTCGCTCGAAACCGCCGAAGGAAAAGACCCGGGCATTTTAGACATAGAGCTTGGGCAGCATGCCACCGGCTTCGAGGGGCTCCTGTATCCGCTGCCTGGCTGCGAGCCTAAGCCCATCGCCACGGGCGGAAGGCTCAGCCTGGGGCTGCGCTACCTGGAGATGGCCGTCGTCGACCTAAGCCCCTCGTTCTACTAAGGGGCTTAGCGCCCCGTGCGCTTGCGTATATAGATCTGCTTGCCGGGATCCACGGGATTCGTGCGCTCTTCTATGTCGAACCAGCCGCAGGACTTGATAAGCTCGCCGAATTTCCGGTAGCCGTAATTGCGCGGATCGAATTCCGGCTGCCTGTTGGCCACGTACTGCCCCACCGGCCCCAGATAGGCCCAGCCGGACTCGTCGGCGGCGTCCTCGACGGCCGCCACCAGCAAGGCCCGGAGCTTCTTGTCTATCTTGAAGTCCTGGACTTCCGCCTTTTTCTTAGGCTCGTCCTTGGACACCGCGCTCTCATCCTCGGCCTCGCGCAATATGTCCGTGTAGATGAATTTATCGCAGGCGGCAACGAAGGGCTTGGGCGTCTTGCGCTCGCCGAAGCCCAGCACGAGCTTGCCGGCCTCCCGCATGCGCGCGGCCAGGCGCGTAAAATCCGAGTCGCTGGATACCACGCAAAAGCCGTCCAGCTTCTCCGTGTATAAAAGATCCATGGCGTCTATGATCATCGCGCTGTCGGTGGCGTTCTTTCCGGTGGTATAGGAAAACTGCTGTATGGGCTGTATCGCGTATTCGAGCAGCTTATCCTTCCAGTGCTTTAAGTTGGTGGTCGTCCAGTCGCCGTATATGCGCTTGACGCTGGCCACGCCATATTTAGCCACCTCCGCGAGCAGACCCTCGGTAATGCGCGATTGGGTATTATCGGCGTCTATGAGCACCGCCAGCTTGAGCTGCGCGGGGCTGTAATCCTTAGTCATCGTTGCCATCATGGTCTCCATAAAGATCGGTATGTATAAGCCGCGTCTTGGCTATCCTCTTCACGGCTATCTCCCATATATCGCCGCCCGCCCCGCGCAGGCTCAACATGAGGCCGTTCGGCAGCTTCTTCAGCTCGAGCGGCCAGCCTATGAAGCTGCGCGACGAGTCGGTCTCCGAAAAGCCCAGGTCAAGCGCGTGGCCCTCGCGGAGGGCCCGCTCTATGATGCGCAGCTTCGCCGGATAATCCAGGCCGCTCGCGCACACGATTTCCTGGGACCAATCGCCCACGGTCAGCTGAGCGGGGTCGAGGATAAAGCCAGCCCGTATGCGGTCAAGCAGCGCCGCCCGCTCATCGGCGGAAACGCTTAAGGAACCCAGGCTGGATACGAGGCTTGCCACGAGGGCAGCGCGGGAGCGCTTAGCGCCATCGCGTTTGCTCTCCTCGGCGCGCGTAAGGGCGGGCAGCGAGCCCTCCATGCCCCTGGACGCGTTCTTGTACGCCAGCGCCAGCGACGCCGCCTCATAGCGCGCCGCGTTGCGCGGGCCGCCGACGCCGCCCAGGCGCAAATCCACGTCTATGCCCAGGCTGTTAAGGGCTTTCTCGGCCTCCCGCAGGTTAGGCGCGTCCAAGAGGTATACGCCTTCGCGCAGCTTCTCGCGCAGCAGCGAGCCGGCTTTTGGCGTATTCTCGAGCAGGGCCGCGTAATGGTCGTCCAGGGTAAGTATTATTCCCGAGCGCAATATCGCGCCCTTTGAAGCCTCTTCCCAGGAATGCAGGGAGAAGCGCACGCTCTGCGGCAGGCTCTTGCCGGATTCCGCTTCCAGGCGCTCCGTTATAGAGGCGGCGCTGAAGCCCCACGCGAAAGCCGCCATGGCCGCGCCCTTGTCGAGCCTCGCGGCCCACATAAGCCCCGTATCCTCCAGCCGCATAGCGCAGGCCACGAAGGCCCTGGTCAGGCTGCCGGCTTCGGGCACTATGCGAATCTCCTGCGATTCCTCCACTACGAGGGAGGGGCCGGCGCTCGGCAGGCGGCGCAAAGAGGCCGCCGCGCCGCTCAGGGCCAGCCGCCCATCGGCCCGCGCGGAAAAAATGCCGAAGCGCAGACAGGATGCCACGATGCGTTCAGGTATCTCGCATAGCTCGCTCGCCCGCAGGGCCATTGACTGGCCTTCGAGCCCGCCGTGCAGGGCGCGATAGCGGTTCATCGTTGCCGCGAGCGCAAGGAAGCGCAGATCCTCCGGCAGCAGAGCCGCGCCGGCGGGCAGCGTATGTATAAGCTCAATGAGTATGGCCGAGCGCAAGGCCAAAAGGTCCGCGTCGGCGGGGGCTGAGCTCATCATGAGCAGCGCGGCCAAGCCTTCGCCCAGGTCCTCGGCAAGCTTTAAGAAGGCGCAGGGATCCAGGGCTGGCCGCCCGCCTTCGTCGTCCCCGAGGGCGCCCGCGTCCCGCAGCGCGTCGAGGTAGAGCTTGAGCCTATCGTTATCCTCCAGCAGCCAGGGCGCCGTCTTCTGCAGCATGACGATGGCCGCCTTGGAAAGCGCTTCCCTGCTTTTGAACGCGGGCTTGGCCTGCGCGCAGGCGGAAACCAGGGCGCAGAAGCCGGCCAGGGGGTCGATCCCCGGCTTTTCTTCCTCTAGCGATAGCGAAGGCGCCAAATCGGCGTCGCTGAGCGCGGCCAGTATGGCATCCTCCAAAGGCGGGCTTATGGCGTACCAGAGCTCGTGCTTGTCGTCGCTGTAGCTATAGAGCACCATACGGTCGCACAGATCCTGGAGCCTGGCGGGCGACGGCGCGGTCGACGGCGCGGCCGACTTGACCCCGGGGACGAGGAAGCCCAGCAGGAGCCTTGAGGGCAGGGCTCCCTCGCGCTTGAACAGCGCGAGGAAACGCCTATCCTTGGCGTCGAGCAGCTGCACGACGCGCTCGCATACGTCCTGGCGTTTGAGGTATATCTCAAGCTTGGATAGCAGCTCATGCTTGTTGAAAGGCGTGCGTATAGGGCCGAACCAGCGCCGCGCCGACGCAATGAGAGCATCCCCTCTGTCGGCTATCAAGGCGTCTTTCCAGCGCTTTAGGCTGTCGGCATCCATTCGCCCTCCTCCCAGGCTTCTATAGTATAGCGATATCCCTGTTCGGTAAGGAAACGGCGCCGGTTATCGGCGTATTCCTCTTCTACCGTAAAGCGGGACACGAGCGAATAGAAATAGGAATTCTTCTGTTTAGGCCTGAGTATCCTGCCAAGCCGCTGAGCTTCTTCCTGACGCGAGCCGAAGGTGCCTGACACCTGTATGGCCACCGACGCGTCGGGCAGGTCAATGGCGAAATTAGCTACGCGGGACACGACGATGACCCGTACGCGGCCTTCGCGGAATTCCTTGTATATCCGCTCCCGTTCCGCGTTGGGCGTGACTCCCGTTATGATAGGCGCATTAAGCTCTTTAGCCAATACCCGCAACTGCTCGAGGAACTGGCCTATGACCATGACGAGATCTTCCCTGTGGTTGTCGATAAGCTCGCGCACGACGCGGTTCTTCAGGGGGTTTTCCGCGGCTATGCGGTGGCGCTCGCGCTGGGCTCCAGCCAGGTAGCGCAGGCGCTCGTGGTCGTTCATGGGCACCCTGATTTCCCGGCAGAAGGCCTCGGCTATGAAGCCCTTGGCCTCCAGTTCCTTCCAGGGCACGTCGTAGCGCTTTGGCCCAATGAGGCTGAACACGTCCTCCTGCAGCCCATCCTCGCGTATGAGGGTAGCCGTCAGGCCGAGGCGGCGTATGGCCTGTATCTCGGCCACTACCCGGAACACGGGCGCCGGCAGCAGGTGGACCTCGTCGTAGATGATGAGGCCCCATTTTTCGCGGCGAAACAGGCTGAAGTGGGGAAAGTCGGCGTCTTTGTCGGGCCGCCAGGTGAGCACCTGATAGGTTGCCACGGTTACCGGCTTTACGTCCTTGGCCGCGCCCGTGTATTCGCCTAGGTCCTCGGGCCGTATATCGGTCTTATCCAAAAGCTCATCCATCCACTGGTGCACGGCGGCCACGTTCGTGGTGACGATGAGGGTCTTCCTGCCTATGGCGGCCATGATAGCCATGCCCACGACGGTCTTGCCCGCTCCGCAGGGCATGACCACGACGCCGTAGCCCGTGCCCGGCGCGCCCCTGCCCACGAAAGCGCGCACGGCGTCCTCCTGGTAGGCGCGAAGGCCGAAGGGCTGGCCGTTGGCGTGCAGGGTCTTTAGGGCCAAGGCATGGGAATCCCCGTCGCTCAAGGGCGCTTCGTCCAGGGCCGGCCAGCCCAGCTTGATAAGCTCACGCTTGACCGTGCCCCGGTCGGTAAGGCGCAGCATAAAGCCGTCGCCCTCCTCCACGAGGTATTTGGCGAGCTTGCGGCTTGAGCCCAGCTCCCGCCGCACGAAGGCATCGTCGCAGAGCAGCCTCAGGGTATCGGGAGCTTCGCCCCCGCGGAGCACGATCATGCCGAAGCGGGACATGGTTTCGCGCACGGAGCTTTCCATGGAGGGGGGCAGGGCGTAGCGGGACCAGCGGGCGAGCGAGGCCACGACCTGGTCGGGGGAGAGTCCCGCGCTGGCCGCGTTCCATAGCGATAGGGCGTCTAGGCGGTAACTATGGAAGTGCTCGGGGCTCTTCTCCAAGGTCGCGAAAGCCGAAAGCTCCGCCCGCGCCTCGTCAAACCCGGGATCATGCGCATCAAGAAGCAGGGACTGATCGCTTTGCGCGATGAGGGGGCGGCTTTCCATTATCCTATCGTTGTACCACGTCGCGTCCGTAACTGTCAAAGATAGGGCCGTTCCGCGCCAATCGCGGCGAGGAACCGCCTAGCGCGCGCGGCCAAGGGGGAATCGCGAGGCCGCTCCCGCTAAAAGGCTCTACGGCGGCAAGGAGAGGGTAAGGCGTATGGGCAGGTGGTCAGAATAGCCGCGCGCCGCGCGCGAGTCCCAGCCCAGCGGCCTGCCTTCCAAGTCCACGAGAAAGGGCGGCGGCTCGGCGCTGAAGGCGGCGAGCGTGAAGCTTCCGCCCCGCACGGCCCCTGCCGAGAGCAGAAAGTGGTCTATGCGCTCCTCAAGGCCCCCATACAGGTAGCTATAGCCCTCTGCGCTTGGCCAAGGCGTATAGAATCGGACGAAAGCCGCCGCATCCTCCGCGACAGAGAGCGCGTCGCCCCCTATGCTGAGCCAGTCGCCGGGGCCGGCTTCCAGCGCGCGGAGCGCGGTAGGGTACGCGCCTCCTATGCGTTCGTACTCGTCGGGGTTCTCGTTGAGGTCGCCGGCCGCGACTATGGCCAAGCCCGGCTCGGCGTCGAGACGCGCGCGCGCCAGCGAGCGCAAGAGCGCCGCAGCGGCCCTGCGTTCGGCCTCCGTCTCCTCCGCGCCGCCGAGTTTGCTTTTCCAGTGGGCCACGAAGACCAGCAAGGGCCGCCCATCAACGTCCAGCCGCGCCTCAAGGAGGTTCCTTGGCACGGAGGATGAAGCGCCTGCGGGGGGCGTGGCGCGATGCGAGCGCGCCATGATGGCCGGATAGCGCGAGAGCAAGGCGCAGCCCAGCGCGGCATCCTCGTCGGATGGCTTTATGATCTGGGCATAGCCGCCCAGGGCGTCCGCCAGGTCCTTGAGCGCGCGCTGATTCTCTATTTCCTGCAGCGCCAGTATGTCAGGACCCCCCGGCTGGGCGGCTAGTATGGCCGAAGCAAGGTTCTTAATGCGCAGCCGGTACAGGCTTTCATCCCACTCGCCCTTGGCTACGGAAAAGCCCTGGTATTCGCCGCCCTGGTCCACCGGGTCGAAAAGGGTCATGAGATTATAGCTCATTATGCTGAGCGAGCGGGTCGTTCCTGCCTCAAGCTCGCAGGACGAGCAGGCGGCGAGCAGGAATGCCGCGGCGGCTATGATGAACGATACGCGCGTGCGCATACAGGCCTCCCGTATAGGCCGGGGAGCCTTGGGCCGCCCGGTCAGCTTGGAGCGAATACTCCATGGAAGGAAGACGCCAGCGCGCGCTGCGCCGCTTGCGCATCGGCGCATATCGGCTCGAAATCTTCGCCGAGGAGGGCCCTGTACGCTTCGAAATAGCGGAGGGCCGTGGCTACCCTCACCTCGTCGCCTATGGCCGGGCTCGGGCCGTCGCCGGAAAAGCCGCGGTCCACGAGCCAGCGCCTGAAGGTCTCTTTATCCAGTTCCCGCTGCTGCTCGCCCGCGGCGAAGCGCTCTGCGTAGCCCTCCGCGTACCAGTAGCGGCTCGAATCGGGGGTATGCATCTCGTCGGCCACGAGGAGGCGGCCGCCGGCCAGCCCGAACTCATATTTAGTGTCCACGAGTATGAGGCCGCGGGCCGCGGCGATTTCCTGGCCCCGCGCGAACAGCGCTAGGGCCGAGCGCTCCACTTCATGCCAGAGTTCGGCATCGACGGCCCCGGACGCTATGAGCTCCTGGCCCGAACAGGGCCTGTCGTGGCCCGAGGCCTCTTTGGTGGACGGCGTGACTATGGCCGAGGGGAAGCGCTCGTTATAGCGAAGGCCGCCGGGAAGGCTCATGCCGGATACCGGCCTGCCCGCCGTATAGTCCCGCCAGGCAGAGCCGGTCAAATAGCCCCGCACGACCAGCTCTATGGGCAGCATATCGCAGCGGCGCGCCGCCACGGCGCGCCCGGTGGCCGCGAGCACATCCAGGCCGCCGCAGTCGCCGGGCTTGAGCATATGGTTGGGCACGATGTCGGCGGTTTGCTCGAACCACCAGGAGGATATGCGGGCAAGCACCTCGCCCTTCCAGGGTATGCTGGACAGCACCCGGTCAAAGGCCGATATGCGGTCGCTCGCCACGAGCAGAACGCGCTCGCCCTTGCCAAGCAGGTCCCGCACCTTGCCGCGATACAGGGCGACGCCGGGCGGGAGGGATGCTTCCACGCCCTCGAAAGCCGCGCCGAGCGCGTCCCGTACGCGGTGCTCGGTCATATGCCCAGTTCGTCCCGGGTCTTGGCTATGCGCGATATGAGGCCGTAGGCGACGGCATCCTCGGCGTTCATCCAATAATCGCGGTCGGTATCCTTTATCACACGCTCCAGGGGCTGGCCCGTTTCCTCGGCTATGAGCTTGTTGAGCTTGTCGCGCGTCTTCTCAAGCTCGCGCGCGTGGATTTCGATTTCGGTAGCCACGCCGCGCAGGCCGGACAGGGGCTGGTGTATGAGATAGTGGCTATTGGGGAGGGCCACGCGGCGCTCCTTGGGCGCGGCCAGCAGGATGAGCGCGCCGGCGCTGGCGACGAGGCCCATGCCTATCATCCAAACCTTGGGCTTAACGAAACGGGCCATGTCGAATATGGCGTAGCCCGCGTCCACGTCGCCTCCGGGGCTGTCTATCATGATCTTTATGGGCTCGTCGCCCTTGGCTTCCAACAGCAAAAGCTGGCGTATGACGCGCTCGGCCAGTTCCTTGTTCACCTGGCCCGAGAGCAGTATGGTGCGCGTCTCAAGGAAGCGCTCCATGAGCGCGTCAGGGCCGCGCGCCGGCTTGTCCTCGTCCTCGTCCTCATCGTCGTATCGGGTATCTATCTGGCTTCTGGGCAACATCATGTCTCCTCGTATAAGTATGGCATTGAGTATACTAAAAAGCTCCCGTTTAGACTATGCGCTTGTAACCTCGCTACATTTATAGTATTTTCCTAATATTGTAATGACGCATAATTTATGACCTTTTAAGGAGAGTATATGGAACGCCAAGCGCGAGCCCTTTGGTACCTGTTAGCGCTCAGCATAGCGGCCCTTAGCCTTGCCTCCTGCGGCAAGCCCGCCGCTATGGACATTGCGAGGCCGGAAGGGGCGCAGGCCGCGGGCGTTTCAGAAAGCGGCGCGGAAGGAGGCGAGGCTCTGGCCGCGGGCGCGGAATTCGACGGCAACGCTCTCCTGGCGGCAGCCGACGGCGCTCCTTGGTACGCGCCGCGCCTCGAGGCCCTGGGCTTTTACGTATTCCCGAAGCCCGAGCCCCTGCCTCCCTTCGGCGTGCAGGACTTGAACGCCAAGGCCGCGGGCGTTGACAAGCTCGCCGGCAAGGTAGTGCTCCTCAATTTTTGGGCTACCTGGTGCCCGCCTTGCCGCGCGGAAATGCCCTCTATAGAAATACTCTATAAGAAGACCAGGGACGTGGCCTTCGACATCATGGCCGTAAGCGTCGCCGAGGCCAAGAAAACCGTAGTCGACTTCCTCAAGAACAATCCCCAGTACAGCTTCCCCATGTACCTGGATGAGAGCGGCGCCGCCTCCGCCCCCTTCGCCGGCAGGGGCATACCCACAACCTTCATACTGGACAAGCAGGGGCGGGCCATAGCCGGCCTCGTCGGTTCCCGCATGTACGACGGCCCCGAGGTGGTGAGCCTCTTTAGGGAGCTCGCGGAGCGGCTGCAGTGAGCCAAGTGTCGATATTCGTGGCTTTCGGAGCCGGCCTCCTCTCCTTCCTCTCGCCCTGCGTGCTGCCCCTCATCACCGGCTATCTCTCCTTCATAAGCGGCAA
>JBFZES010000324.1:0-3899 GCA_041306725.1 Spirochaetaceae bacterium
TACTCAGGCTGGAGCACGATAGCGAGGGCCGCGCCTGGCTTATTTCGGGCGTACTCGCCTATTTCAAGCTGCCCTGGTATGAAACGCCCGCGCTCATACTTACCCTCTCCGCCTGCACCGCGCTGCTCTGCGCCGTATCCCTTTGCCTCGGCCTACGCCGGCGCTCACTGGCCGCAACGCCTAGCCTCGCGTCATTACTGCTGGTCAACGGGTTAGGCTTGTATACCCTGAGCCTCATGGCCTTAAGCGCGGCAAAGCTTGCCCGCTTCAGCCTGGACTATGTGTACCCTGAAAGCGCTATGGCGCTCATGAGCATACTATTCCGGCTGTCGCTGCCCTGGGCCTTAGCCATCGTGGCGGTCGTCATCGAGTCTAGCCTGTTACGGCGATGGAACCCATGGTGGCGTAGGCTTTTCGCCGCGCAGGCCATACTGGCTTGCGCCTTCTTCGCGCCGCTCGCTGCGATGGGGCTGCTTTGAACTCATTTAGTTCCTCGAAGCTTGTGGCTCGAGGATAAACGCCGCTTCCAATGGGGTGAACAAACGCGCATGGCCACTATACCAAGCGTTTCTGCGTACTCAGACACAAGCTTCGTGGAACTAGAAAAGGATTAAGTATATGAATAAACCCATATTAGGCCTTCCCCATGGCAGCGGGGCCCTTGTAGCCCGCGTCCTTTTTTGCTGCGCGTTGGCCGCCGCAGCGCTGGGCTCCTGCTCCGGCGCAAAACAAGGCCTAAAGCCAGGCTCCGAACCAAGCTCAATGCTTGCGGACAGCGACGCTGGCGCGGGGGCCCTATTGCCTGATCCTGTCCTGCGCTACGACTGCGGCTCGGACAGGTTTGTCCTGCTCGACGATTACATTACCCCCGAGCTAACGGTACCCGCCGGCGAATATACGGACGGCGCTTCCCGACCCGCTATAGCCGAACTCCTAGGCGTCAAGCGCTACGACCGCAGCCTTCCCGCCTGCATAGTGCATGATTATATGTATAGGGAGGGCATCGCTAGCAAGAAGGAGGCGGACGATCTCTTCGCGCTGAATCTGCGGCGCTGCCGGGACCAGTTCTCCTTTCCAGGCCTCCTCATACAGCCCATGGTAATCGCGGTGCGTATAGGCGGCCGCGGCTCGTACGCTCGCTAGCTGCAAAAAAAACCGGCGCCATGACGGCGCCGGCTCTCCTTACGCGCCGCTTATAAGGCGCTCATAATAAGGCTGAAAATTGCTATAAATAACACCGCGCTCACGGCCACAAAGGCCAGCAGCACGCGCACACTCTTCTTCATAATCGCTCCTTCGCCATTTGCGCGGCATGAGCGGCGTAACGAGCTGCCAGCTCATCCATGTTTATTCCCAGTTCATCCATGGCCTTGAAGAGACCGGGTAAGGCTTCGCCGAAGAAGCGCTCCCGCCTTGCCAGCTTTGCCCGTTCAGTAGCCTCGGGCGCTACGAAATAGCCGGTGCCCCGCTCCGCCACGGCAACGCCCTGGTCAGCTAGTATCTGCAAAGCCCGGGCAGCCGTATTCGGATTCACTTCAAGGCTTGAGGCTAAATCCCTCGCGGACGGCAGCCGGTCGCCCTTCGCCAAACGACCCGCCACTATCTCATCTTCAAGCATGTCCGCTATCTGCATGAATATAGGCTTGTCGTTATTGAACCTCATCGGAAGCCTCCTTTTCCGCCGCGCGGAAATAGGCGAAGGCAAGGGCGAAGCCCGGCAGTATGGCAAAGCGCCATACATTGCTTATGGCCTGCACGACGCTCTGAAGGCTCTCGAGCCTTTCGTTGCCCGCCGCCAAGAACACGCCGTTGTCAAAGGAGAAACTGCCGTCGATATCGCGTTCGCCGAATATCGACATGAACAGCGGTACCAGGATCAGCATGAGCGTCACTACCACCGCGGTGACGACGCCCAGGGTCTTTACGAGGGCGTTTTTGCGGAACACCGACGAGCCGGCTATAAGCACGGGAGCTACGGACCAGTAACCGAGGAGCAGCTCAAGCCCGGCTCGGTTAAACGGATGCCATATGTACCCGGGGTCTTCGCCGCCGAGGAACTGTAAGCCCGCAAGCGCCGCAGAGCTGGCCATGGCGCCGAGGGCGGACGCGACGGGCCACACGATGAAAAGCCAAGCCAGCGCGGCCAGGTATTTCTCCGCTATGGTAGCGGGCAAGAGCAGCCACTCGGTACCGGTGCGCCCATGCATGCCTTTAAAGGCCCGCGAAGAAAGGTAGAGGCCTAAAAGCATAATGCCCAGACCCCAGAGCGCCACCGGGCCCATTGAAGCGCCTCGCGTATTGAGGGGCACCTCTCCCCCGAGCAGCAGGAACACCAGGTTGAGCCCGAATACTACGCCGGCGGCTATGAGCGGCACGGGCAGTTCCTCGAGCAATTTTACCTTCAAAAGCAAAAACGTTCTTTTCAGGCTGAAGCTCTTATCCAATTCCTGCGCGTTCATACGAGGGCCTCCTCGGGCTTGAATGCAGGCAGGCTCTGCCCCGCCATGGCCGCCGAAAGCCGGGAAGGCGCGTACACCGCAGCCTCGAATACCAGCTCGATATCGAGGGACTGGCCGGGCTCCGCGAGGAGGGCGCTCCAGCCCACCGCGTCTTTGCGCGCGGCGATTACCGGGCGACCGTCCAGCTCCGTAAGCCTGGCGCTGCTTACGCGCGCCGCCAACTCGTCGATGGAAGCCTCGAACACGGTCTTACCTCGATGTACCACGACCACAGGGTCAATGAGGCTTTCGAGGTCCCGTACCTGATGGGTGGACACGACGATGACGCGCTGTGCGTCGTGCATGGACGAGAGCGCGCGGCGGAACTGCGCCTTGCTCGGTATATCAAGCCCGTTGGTAGGCTCGTCCAGAAGCAGCATGCGAGCGCCTGAGGCAAGGGCGCCCGCCAGGGCGAACTTCTTCCGCTGGCCGTAGGACCAGGTGCTGATCTTGCGCTTGCCGTCCAGATCGAAATCCTTAAGCAAGGCATAGAAGCGCTGCCGGTCGAAGAGCGGCCTGAACACGGAAATCCTGTCCAGCCATTGCTCCACGGTCATAGGAGGAGCCAGAGGATCCTCCGGCACGAAGCAGAGATCGGCCAGCTGAGCCGCCTCCCTCTTGCCCGGGTTTCTGCCGAAGGCATCGATAGTGCCGGCCGCGGGCAACAGCGCCCCGGCCGCCAACTTGAGAAGGCTGGTCTTGCCAGCCCCATTCAAGCCTAAAAGCCCGTAGCAGGTACCGGGTTTCAGGCTGAGCGACAGACCCTCGAACAGCGGTCTTTTGCCGTACCCGAAGGTCACGGCGTCCATGGTAATCATACCATTGCTCTCCTAGTGTATTAGTCTCGTATTACACTATAGAGATAAGACGCCTATAAGTCAAGCGTTTACTGTCTTTTTTCGCTTGGCCTGGCGGAAGGCAGCCGCAAGGCGTAAGCCAAGGCGAAGCAGATGCCGGACGTGATCACTATGCCGAGCCCGGGACCGAAGGTTTCGGCGAAAAAGCCCAGGGCGAGGGCTATGAGGGCCGCGAACAGGGTTTCCGCCTGCGATTCCGCCGACAAAGCGGTAGCCAGGGCGTCCTGGTTCATAAGCTCGGTCACATAGGCTATGCCCATGGGCTTACGGAGATTTTCCACGATATAGATGCCCAAGTACAAAGGCACCGCGAGGGCAGCCAGGCCCAAGGCGTACGCCGCGCCGCTTAAAAAGCCTAGGCCGATACCTAGGCCGAGGGTCAGGTTCAAAGGCGCGGCCAGGCCGGCAAAGCGCTCGGAAAATCGACCCGAAGAACGGGATGCATAGGACGTGAGCAGGTAGAGGACGAAGTACACGAGACCGACGATGAGGGCGGTGCGTTCTTTATCTGCTACGCTCAGGAGTATGGGCAGGCTCAGGGCAA
>JBFZES010000325.1:0-18126 GCA_041306725.1 Spirochaetaceae bacterium
GGCGGCTGAGCGTGGACTGGAAGTAGAGATTGAAGCCTAAAGCCATGGCCAGGCCCAAGAGCCCGCCAATAAAGAGTATCGTCTGCTTGTTCTTAAGGAAGCGCGCCGCGCCCATCAGGGGTATCTGTATGAGGTAGGAAAGGGCCAGGGCCGGCAGGGGAAGCAGCATGCCCGCGAGTATGCCCCATAGGTACATAAGCGGGTGCGGAGCCTCCTTTATGGCGAATATAACCAAGGCGCTGGCTATGAAGAACACGGATACCGCGGCTTCAGACAGGTATACGGCCGCGAATTTAGCGCCAAGCAGTTCCCGGGGCTTGATAGGCATGGACAGGAACTGCAGTTCCATATCGTTGAGGAAATACGTGGACAGGGCGGTAAGGAAGCCCACCGCCAGCGTGAGCGCCGTGGCGAGCACGGCCATGTTGAGGAGCACGATGCCCTGCAGCCCCGCCGGGGCCAAAGCCTCGTACATGGCCATATTGGTGGCTACGAAGAGCGCGCCCATCTGGCCCGCCACGAACAGGGCCAAGAGCCCTATGCCCAGCGCCTTGAGCAGGGCCTTGGGCGTTGCCTTAGAGCCCGGTGCGCGCTTGCCCGGCAGGTTGTAGAAGCTCTTAAGGTAGAGGCCCGTCAGGGAGAGGAATACCCTCATGCCGTAGCCTCCTCGCTATCGTCCACGAGCTCAAGGACGAGCTTCTCAAGGGAATCGTCCACGCCCTGCGTGGACCTGAGCTCGGCGAGGGTGCCGTTAAAGACTATTCTACCCTTATTGATAATGGCCAGGCGGTCGCAGAGCTTCTCTGCCACTTCCATGACATGCGTGGAGAAGAATACCGTCTTGCCCGCAGCCGCCCGCTCCCGCATGATCTCCTTGAGGCTAAAGGCCGACTTGGGGTCAAGGCCCACCATGGGCTCGTCGAGTAGCCAGTTGTCAGGGTCGTGGACGAGGCTCGCGCTTATGAGGAGCTTCTGTTTCATGCCATGGCTGAAGCTTCCTATGCTGGCCGACAGCACGTCCTTTATGCCGAAGATTCCGGCATAGCGGGCTATGCGCTCCCGCCGGTCCGCGCTGCTCACCCCATACACGTCGGCGACGAAATTAAGGTACTCGGCCGCCTTGAGCCTGGCGAAGAGCTCGGGATTATCGCTTACGTAGCCTATCCTGCGCTTAGCCTCCAGGGGCGCGGCCGATAAATCCACGCCGTCTATGCGCACCGCGCCGCAATCGGCCTTGAGCACGCCCGTTACCACTTTTATCGTAGTCGTCTTTCCCGCGCCGTTAGGGCCTAGGAAGCCGAAGATCTCCCCGTTCTCGACGGTGACGCTCAGGGAGTCCACCGCTTTTACCGCGCTCTTGGCGTAGGTCTTGGTTATGCCGCTTAGCTCGATCATGCTCCTAGTCTCCTTTGCGCCCGTTTCCTTATGCTTATCGCAGCCATAGCTTATTCCCGATAGCGTTTGCCGCCAAGTGCCTGGGCAACGAAAAGAGCTAAGAAAATAGTCGTAGTCGGAGGAGCCGCCCGCCGAGAGCGCCTCGGGCGCTCAAGGCGCGGGCTTCATATGCCCGCCCATAAACGTTCGATGAAGTCCAGGGTTGGCTCGGAGTCAAAGGGCTCAAGCCCTTCGGCGTCGGACACCCAGCCTGAGCGCTCTGGCAGGAGCCAGGCGGAGAATTCCGCGGAGCTGCGCAGCGCCGAGCCGCGTTCGGATAGCGCGATGCCGCCGGCCGCGGCGGCCACGGCCATCGCGGCGGCGGCGGCGGCCAAGGGCAGAATTCGCCGCCGTACAGTGCGGGCGGCAGGCAGTCGGAATCCTTCGCCCGCGAAATAGGCGGCCGCGCCCTTGAGCGCCAGGCCGAGCTCTTCGTCCCGCTCGTCGGGCATGTCCCGTCGCTGTTCAACTCGCTTCATTGATCCCCCCAGGCGCGCAGCGCCTTGTCCCGTACGCTCAGCCGCGCCCTCGCGAGCTTGCTCTTGACGGTTCCCTCGCGTAAGCCGAAGGCGCGGGCAAGCGACTTTAAGTCTATGCCTTCCGCGTCCCGCAGATAAAGCAACGAACGTTCCGGCTCGTCCAGGGTATCGACGAGCCTTAACACCGCCTCGGCGGCGGCGCGCCGCTCCGTCGATACGGCCGGGCTTTCTTCCTCCCGCGCGCCGGGAAGCGCGGCCGCGCGCAGGACCTTGGCTCGCGAGCGTAGCATGCGCCTGAGCTCATCGAGCGCCGCCCTGCGCGCTATGGCGGCGAGGTAGGCCGCCACGCTGCAATCTCCCCTAAACGAGGCCAGCGACGATAAGGCGCGTACGCCGCACTCCTGCAGCGCGTCGTCGACGCAGGCCGGGTCTCGGCGGGCCGCGCCGCCAAGGGCGACGCAGATTACGCGGCGGAGCAGGCCCTCGTGCCGCCGGAGGAGCCCTCCGACGGCGTCCCTGTCGCCATCGCGAAGCCAGCGGGCCAGGAGTTCGCCGTCGCTATCGTCCCGCTTGATCACTGAAGGTTCTTGATGATCTCAAGGATGAGCGGCAAGCGCTCCTCGTCGCCGGCGCGCTGCATGAGCTCGTCGAGCCTGCCTGTCTTGGACAGGGCGTCGAGCGCCCTCGACAAGCGGGAAAGCGCGGCCCATCGGGCGTCGCCTATGCTGGCGCGTATGGCTATATTCCGCTCGATCTGGACCATGCGTATGCGATATTCCGCTTCGAGGCTATCGCGGACCGTAGCCCGTATAGCGTCCATGTCGGGCTTGGCCTCGAGCATGAGCCTAGCCAGGCGCGCCTGGGCCTCGCGTATGCGCGCGCGCTCCTGCTCGACGGCCCGCTGCTCCTTAGCCACGAGTTCCCGCAGCCCCGCCAGCTCTTCGCGGCTCAGCTCGAGCCGTTGAAAATCTCGCCGCGCCTCCTCAAACGCCAAGCGCTCCCCCTGCGTGGCCTTGGGCGGGTCCGCCCGCGTTTGGCCGAACGCCATTCCCGTGCCAAGCAGCGCTATGGCCAAGGCCGCCCATATCCTCTTCTTTGCCTTCATGTTTTGCCTCCGTTAACGAGGTCGCCGCGAGGGCGGCTTCGGTTCCATTTATTCCTTATTCCGCTCTCTCGCCCGTCGCCGCGTACGGCGCATCCATGCTACCCTGCGCCCATGCATAAGAGTATAGCCCACGCCGTGGACGGACTCGTGGTCAAGGCCTTGAAGACCTGGGATATGATACGCCCGGGAGAACGGGTGCTTATAGGGGCGTCCGGAGGCAAGGATTCCGCCGTGCTGGCGCGGGACCTGGCCCTGAAGAAGGCCCAGGGGCGCCTGGACGCCGAGCTGACGGCCCTGCATATACGCAATGACTTCGCGCCGGACTCCATGGCCGAGCGCCTCGCCGAGGAATACGCGGGCTGGGGCCTGCCCCTCGTCACGCTCGACCTGGCCGTGGAAGCCAGGCTCAAGCCGGGACGCCGCATGAACTGCTACTGGTGCAGCACGCAGCGCCGCACGGAGCTTATACGCTATGCCATGGAGCAGGGCTATACGGCCGTGGCCTTAGGGCACCACCTCGACGATGTCCTTGAGACCCTCTTTATGAACATGCTGAGCAAGGCGGAGCTCTCCACCATGCCGCCCGTCGTCCGGTACAGGAAGTATCCGCTTAAGGTCATACGGCCGCTCTATCTGGTGGAAGAGAGGCAGCTAGTCGAGCTGGCGGAGGGCTTGGGAATACTGGCGAGCAGCTGTACCTGCGGCTTCAACGACCATTCCGAGCGCGACCGCGTGCGCGGCCGCGTCGAGGCGCTTACCGGGGGCTCCTCGCGGGCTAAGCGGAATCTGTTAGAATCATTGCGGCATATCAACGCCGAATACCTGCCCTAGGCCAGCCGCCGAGCCTCTCTCGGCCGCCCTGTCTCTCGGATGTCCCTCAGATGCCCCTCAGATGCCCCTCAGGTGCCCCGAAAATGCCCCGAGGATACCCAACGGATACCCAAATTTTAAGGTGATATTATTTTGTGCCCTTAAGCCCTCGATTGCGTGTACTATGCGTAACTATGGGACGACATCGCATCGTGGCCGATCCGCGGGATATCGTGCAGACGGCCTATACCTTGATCGACAAAGACGGGTATGAAAGCTTCTCGGCGCGCAAGCTGGCACAAGGCTTAGGCCTGTCGCATATGACGGTATACAATTACCTGGCGCGGGAAGAGCTCCTGGACGAAGTCATCATCATGGGCTTCGGGGAGCTTTATAAGGGCAAACTGCCGGAGGGGGCCGCGACTGCGGCCGGCGAAGCCGATCCCTGCCTGATCTTTAAGCGGGCATCGGAAGCGCTGCTCTCGTTCGCGCTGGATCACCCGCATATGTACCGTTTTTTGTTCCAGAGCGGCTTTGGCGCTAAGAGCCAGGATCCCCGCGTGCGCGCTCTCTATGCCGGCGGCAGGGAGTTCGTCCGGGATGCCCTGTCGCCGGAGCGCTATGAGGAGCTCTACAAAGACGCCTACCTCTTCCTCGTGCTCACGAACGGCTTGATTTTAGGCTATCTGGGCCAAAGGAAGCGCAATGGCGACGAAGAGTGCAGGCTGAATATAACGCGCGGCTATGCATTGCTGCTGGGCAGGCACTGCGGCGCGGCCGAGCTCGGCTAAGTCGCTTCCGCGCGGCGTTCGCTCCGTATCCGCGCGAAAGCCCTATCGATGAGCCTCCGCGAGAGGCTGCCTGTATTCGGTATGGGAGGGTGCGCATCCGGCCCGAACCAGCCGGCCTCGGCAATCTCTATCCCGTCGGGCTTAAGCTCCCCCGATACCCAGCTTGCCTCAAAACCCAGCATGAGCTGATCGGGGAAGGGCCAGGGCTGCGATCCTGCGTATGCCCCCACGTCGGCCTCTATGCCCACTTCCTCCATCAGCTCGCGCCGCACGCAGTCCTCGAAACTCTCCCCCGGCTCGACGAAGCCGGCGACGAGGCTCCAAAAGCCTGTGGTATTCTGGGCGTTGCGCGCGAGCAGCAGGGCGTCGCCCTTGCGGGCCACGACGAGCACGGCCGGCGATATTCGAGGAAACGATAAGGCGCCGCAGGAAGAACAGCGCCTGCCCTCGTCGCCGGGCACGTCCAGGTTGGTCGAGCCGCAGCGTCCGCAGTAGCGCGTGGCGGCGCGCCAATTGGCGTAGGCCATGGCGCGGGCCGCGGGCCGCCATGCTTCCTCGGGCAAGCCCATGATCGCGGCCCTCAGGGGCCGCCATTCCCATCCCGGGGGGGCGGGCGCGTCCTTCGGATAGGACAGGACTTCTCCGCCGGCGGCGGCTCCGCCCTGCGAGCCTAGCGATATGGGCAGGCTGAAGCGGTCCACGGCTTCTTCGAAGGCCGTATCCGCGCAGCTCAAGGCCAGCCACGGCGCCGCGTCGGGTTCATCTCCGTCGCGGGCGGCGAAGGCCGCTTCCGCCCTCACGAGCAGTTCTGCGCCGCGCAGGGCGTAGCGGGGCTGCTCGTGGGTCATTTTCCGCCTTCCGCGTAAAAGCGCAGGTGCATATGCCGTTTATTCAGCTGTTTGCGGCATACGGACAGGAGGCGCGTAAGCTCTTTCGCCTCGGCTTCGCTGAGCCCGGCCGCCGCCAGGGCGTCCAGCTCAGCGACCAGGCCAGGAGCCTGCAGCGCGTTGAAGGACGCGTCCTCGACATCGCCCACGTAGCGAAGGAAGAGCCCCGAGTCGCGCGGAAAGCGCTTCGGTATGCTCATAAGCTCGAAAGCCTCGGTGAGCGGCTCGCCCTCACGGTCCTCTATAGAAAAGAATATGCTCATGGTTGCCTCCGCGGTCAGTTCCCAGTATACGAGGCTCCGAGCGCCGGGTAAAGGCGTTAAGCCGCGGGACTGCGTCCGCGCCACAGTGGCGCCAGGGCTGAAAGAAAGGGCTTGACAGCGCGCATAATTAAAAGTAAAGTGATACCGTAATACCTATGAATACGATAGTACACCTTTCAGACGCGGCCCTTATATCGGTGCACGCGCTAGCCGGACTCGCCGCCCAACCCAAGCGCCTCGTGCAGGGCAAGGATCTAGCCGCCTCGATAGGGGCCAGCGAGAACCACCTTGCCAAAGTCATGCAGCGCCTCGTGCGCACCGGCCTCGCGCGCTCGGTCAAAGGGCCGAACGGCGGCTTCGCGCTGGCTAAGGCCGCGGAGAGCATCAGCTTCAAAGAAGCCATAGAGGCGGTGGACGGTCCCTTAAGCGGCGATTTCTGCCCCTTTCGCACGGACCATTGCAGCCCGAGTAATTGCATTTTCGGCAAAGAGCTGTCGCGCCATGCCAATCAGCTCGTCGAGCACCTCGCTTCGCGAACGATAGCCGACATAGGCGCCGGCGGCAATACCAATCCGGCCCGGCAGCCTTAGCGCCGGGCAGCAGGATTTAGCGGCCTGGCAGCGCATTAATAGAGTAATAGGGTACCATAATACATAGAGGGTGGGCTAAGCCTTACCCCAGCGAGGAGGATGCCATGAAGCGTACGGTAATAGAGATAGACGAGGAACTATGCGACGGCTGCGGCAATTGCGCGGGCGGCTGCCACGAGGGCGCCCTGCAGATAATCGAGGGCAAGGCCAGGCTCATAGGCGAGAGCCTCTGCGACGGCTTAGGCGCCTGCATAGGAGAGTGCCCCCGCGGCGCCATAACGGTCACCGAGAAGGACGCGGAAGAATACGACGAGAGGCGCGTCATCGAGCAGATACTCCCTAGAGGCGCGGCTACCTTGAGCGCCCACCTTAAGCATCTGCGCGATCACGGCCAGGATACCTGGCTCGCTCAGGGCATACAGGCGCTCAAAGACAAAGGCATAGAGTTGCCCGGCTTCGAGCAGGCATCCGGAGCCGCTCCCGCCGCCGCCAAGGGTTCCCCCATGCTGAGCGCCGCCCCGCTGAACTCCGTTCCCGCGGCGCAGCGTCCGCAGGCTTTTTCCGGCTGCCCCGGATCCATGGCCCGCTCCTTCCCCTCCGGCGCCGCGGCAGCTCCCGCTTCCGCGGCCAAGGCAGGCGGCCCCACGACAGGCGGCGGCATGGCGAGCAGGCTCGAGCAATGGCCCGTGCAGCTCCACCTGATCAACCCGCGCGCTCCGTACTTTCAAGGCGCGGACGTCCTTATCGCCGCCGACTGCACGGCCTTCGCCTGCGGGGCCTTCCATCAGGCGCTCTTGGCGGGCCGGCGGCTCGTCATAGCCTGCCCCAAGCTCGACTCGGGCAAGGAAATTTACGTGGATAAGATACGGGCGCTCGTCAATGAATCGGGCGCGGCGTCGCTTACCGTCGCTATCATGGACGTGCCCTGTTGCGGCGGCTTAAAGCGCCTAGTCGACGAGGCCTTGGCAGGCTCGACGCGCGCCGTGCCGGTCAATACCGTGGTCGTTTCGTCGCAGGGCGGCAGCCTGAGCTGGCTGTAGCGTTAGAAGAGCTTGCTGCCCTTATCGTCCCACTTGGTGTAGAGCTTGCAATCCGGCCTGAGTATGAGGTAGCGGATAGCGCTCGCCTCTTCCGAAGCGGCCATGCAGTCGCCGTCTACCAGGGTTGATATGCCGCGCACGGAATAGCGGAGCGCTCCATAGGGTAGGCGTTCGAGCGCGCGGCCTTCAGCGCGTATGAAGGCGTCGATGGACGGCCAGAAGGAAGGCTCCACGCTATGCTCGCGCACCCAGCGATCCTCCGGCAGTTCTCCGCCCGATTCGTACAAGCGCCTGAAGGTGAGCTGGTCGGCGCCTAGGAGCTCGGCCCGCTTAAAGATTTCATTCCCGGCGGAGCCGTTATAGCGGTCGGTCATATTGAGCGACAGCCGCAGGTTGAAGTCGTAGCGCTTGATTTCCGCGCACAGCGCGTCGATATCCACGCGCAGCCCCCGCGGCGTGCCGTTTTGCTCGGCGTTGGCGTCGCTGTCGAAAATGGAGGACAGCGACAGCGCGATAGTGGACACGCCCACCGTATTGCGCAGCCAGCGCAGCTTTTCGTCGTCCAGGGTAACGCCGCTCGTTTGCAGCTCTATCCAGCGAAAGGGCTTGGCCAGCCGGGCGTTCCATGATGCGAAATCGTCCAAGAAGCGCTCATGGACGAGAGGCTCGCCGTCGCCGGTCAGTATGAGGTTATTGCAGCCGTTATCCCGCGCAAAGGCCATCCTTGAGAGGTAGTCGCGCGCGTAGAGATCCCTAAAGCGCCGATTCTTCTCGATTTGGTCGGCATAGGCTTCCGCGTGCATGCGCGAAACGCAGAATTTGCAGGCGTTAGGGCAGCCGCCGGGCACGACGATAGAGAGGCTCTGTATGTCCATGCATAATCCCTTCCGTGATTCTATTTATAGTCTCGCCATTGAGCGCTTAATACGGTTATAATCCATTTAGGAGCACGCCGTGAAGATCCGTAGCAAGATTATCATACCCGTAATCGCCGTTTCCGCGCTGCTTTTCGGCGCGGCGGCCGCCCTGGCGGTAAGCACCACGGTGAACGCGGCGCTGGACAGCGCCCGCAAGCAGGTGGCGGCGACGGCCGCGCGCTATTCCAACAGGGTGGAGGGCAGCCTCGAGCGCCCCTTCGCCACGGTCAAAACGCTTGCCGCCATCTTCGAGGACTATGCCCAGATGGATGAAGAGGGCAGGCGGGCCGGCCTGGCGGCGATCATGAAATCGGTGCTCGATAATAATCCCGAGTATCTGTCCGTGTGGACGGCTTGGGCTCCCGGCGCCATAGACGGCCTCGCTCGCCGCTACGCGGGCAGGGAATTCGGCACGGGCGACGGCGCCTTCGCCTACGAATTCGTGCGGGGTACGGACGGCATACGCGGCGAGAGCCTCGATGATCCCGTCAGGATGGAAAAGCGCTACTATTCCGCCTATAACACGAATAGCGAAAGCATAGTGGGCCCTTATGCGCGCAGGAATCCGGACGGCTCGGCGGGCGAGGCCGTATACTCCGTATCGGCCGCTATTTTAGCCTCGGGAGCGTCCCTGGGCGTGGTGGGCATAGAAATCGCCGCCGAGTATATCGGCGCGCTGGCGAACGACATCATGGCGACTGTAGCGGGGTCGGCCGGGCTCTTGGACAACGACTATGTGTACTTGGCGTATTCCGACCCCGCCTATATAGGCAAATCCATAATCGCCTTAAATACCGCCAGCAACGATGACGCTAAGGCCGTGCGCGACGGACGCCCCTTTGAATATGAGTACCTCGACGAGCAGGGGCGTCCCTGGCTGAGGCTGTACGCTCCCATCATGGTAGCGCGGACGAACCGACCCTGGGCGCTGCTCCTGGAGACGCCTATGGCGGAGATACGGAAAAGCTCCGGCGTCGAAGCGCTTATGCTCATGCTCTTCGGCACCTTCGGCGCCATTATACTGGCGCAGTTCGTCGTCACCTTCTTCGTTGCCGGCGCCGTGGCTAAGCCTGCCCGCCTTGCCAACGAACTGCTGCGCGACATAGCGGAGGGAGGGGGCGACCTTACCAAGCGCCTGGGGCTAAAGGCCAAGGACGAGATAGGCCAGCTCTCGCGCTCCTTCGACCTGTTCGCGGGCAAGCTCGCGGATATAATACGCGGCATACAGTCGGCGGTAAGCGAGCTTAAGGAGAACGGCGCCCGCCTGGATGGAGGCGTGGGCGACGCTTCCGCCGCTGTGGGCAGGATAGACGGGGCCATAGACGGCGTCATGAACAAGGCCCTGGATCAGGCGGCCAGCGTCGAGGAGCTCTCCTCGACCATAGAGCAGATTGGGCGCAACATAGAATCCTTAGACCGCATGATAGAGCGGCAGCGCAATGGCGTGTCCGAATCGTCGGCCTCCATCGAGGAGATGGTCGGCAGCATGGGCTCCATATCGAAGAACGTCGACTCGTTCGGCTCCTATATGGAGGCTCTCGTGTCGTCGAGCGACGCTGGCAGGGCCAAGCTCAACGGCGTAGGCGAGCTCGTGCGCGACATAGCGGCGCGGTCCCAGCTACTCATAGACGCGAACAAGGTCATCCAATCCATAGCGGCCCAGACCAATCTCCTGGCCATGAACGCGGCCATCGAGGCGGCGCACGCCGGGGACGCCGGAGCCGGCTTCGCGGTAGTGGCCGACGAGATACGCAATCTTGCCGAGCTATCGGCGGGCCGCTCCAAGGAGATAGCGCGCAACGTGGCCACGATACGCGACGGCATATCCTCGGTGGTGGCCTCCTCAGGCGAGGCCGAGCAGGCCTTCGCGGAGATACTACAGAACGTGCGCCGGGTAAGCGATATAGAGGCCGAGGTTAAGCAGGCGGTCGAGGAGCAGAACGCTGGCACCCGCCAGGTGCTGGAGGCCCTTGCCCTTATACGCAACATCACCGACGAGGTGCGCGGCGCTTCGGCCGAGATGACCCAAGGCGCGGGCGCCATGGGCGCGGAGATGCGCGCCTTGTTGGCTATAACCGAAGAGCTCAAGCAGAGCATGGAGGAGATAGCGGCGCAGTCGGAGAGCATCAAGGCCGTTACCGAGCAGGTAGCTTCGATAGGCGCGTATAACGCGAAGCTTATGCTCTGCGTCGAGGCGGGCACGAACCGCTTTAAGATATAGCAAGGCCCGCGGCCCTTAGCGCCGCAGGCCCGCTCTTCGCTATTTAAGCGCTCGGGTGGCGTTGAGCACCGCCAGGAGCGCCACGCCGACGTCGGCCAGGACCGCCTCCCACATGGCCGCCAGCCCGAAAGCGCCGAAGCCCAGGAAAGCCAGCTTCACGCCAAGGGCGAATACTATATTCTGTATGACTATGCTCCGGGTACGCTTGGCCCGGCTTATGGCCTCAGCCACGCGCATAGGCTCGTCGGTCATCAGCACCACATCGGCGCTTTCCACCGCGGCGTCCGAACCGGCGCCGCCCATGGCTATGCCCGCGTCCGCGCGCGCCAGCACCGGCGCGTCGTTTATGCCGTCGCCCACGAAGATCACCGTGCCCTTGCCGCGCTCCTCAAGCAGTATGGCTTCGAGGCGCTCGAGCTTGCCTTCCGGCAGGAGGCCGTGGTGCAGCTCGCTCACGCCCAGTATGCCGGCCGCGCGCTCCGCGGGCGCCATGGCGTCGCCGGTAAGCATGGCTATGCGCTTTACGCCCAAGCGGGCTAATTCTGCCAGCGCATCCTTTGCGTCGTGTTTTACCGAGTCTCCCAGCTCTATGCGCCCCGCGTAGCTGCCCGCCATGGCTATATGGATAACGCTGTCCGGGGCTTCTTCGCAGCGGTGCTCTATGTTCTTTAAGTGGAGCAGCCGGTCGCCTCCGGCGAGCACTTCCGCGCCATCCATCAAAGCCCGCGTGCCATGGCCGGGTATCTCCTGGTAGCTGCCTTCGTCGCAGCCGGGCAGCGGACCGCCGGCGGCCAGCCAGGCAGCGCGTACCGCCTGGGCTAAAGGGTGGTTGGAGTGGCTGCCCGCTGCCGCCGCCGCCCGCAGGAGTTCGTCGGCGCTGAAGCCCTTGGCTGGTATGAGCTCATTTACCCGGAACTTGCCGTCGGTAAGGGTACCCGTCTTATCGAAAACCACCGTTCCAGCGTCGGCCAGCGCGTCCAGCACGGAAGCGCCTTTGATCAATATGCCCCGCTTGGCCGCGCCGCCCAAACCGCCGAAATACCCCAGCGGCACGCTGACGACGAAGGCGCAGGGGCAGGATATGACGAGCATGACTAGGGCGCGGTATGCCCATACCGAGAAGGCTTGGCCGCTTACCAAGAGGGGCGGCAGGACGGCCACGGCCAGCGCGGCGAATACGACGGCCGGGGTGTACCAGCGCGCGAAGCGGCTGATGAACAGCTCGGTCTTGGCCTTGCTCTTGGACGCGTTCTCCACGAGCTCGATGATGCGCGCGGCCGAGGAAGCGCTCGCGGGCTTCTGCGCGCGTATGGTGAGCGCGGCGTCCCGCGCTATGAAGCCGGCCAGGGCCTCGCTGCCGGCGGCAGCCTCCCGCGGCGCGCTTTCGCCGGTCATAGAGGAAGTATCGAAGGAACCCGCGCCTTCGGTCACTTCGCCGTCCACGGGCACGCGCTCGCCGGGCCGCACGAGCACGAGGTCGCCGGGCGTAAGCTCATCGGGCGATAGCTCGACCCATACGCCGCCGCGCAAGGCGCGCGCCTTGTCGGGCCTGAGCGCGAGGAGGGCCCTGATGGACCTGCGGCTCTTGGCCGCCGCGCCTTCCTGCAGGAATTCCCCCAGCTTATAGAACACCATGACGCCAACGGCCTCCTCCATGGCGCCTATGGCGAAGGCGCCTAGCGAGGCTATGGACATGAGGAAGAGCTCGTCGAATACCTGGCCGCGGATTATATTGCGCAGCGCTCCCCAGAGCACGTCGTAGCCCGCGATGAGGTATGCCGCGGCCAGCGCGGCGGCGGCGACGGCCTTTGCCGCTATGCTGCCGCCCTTCGCCCCTTCCCACAGGAAGAAGCCCGCCACGCCTAGGGCGAAGGCTATGCCGATACGCCAGAGCTCGGCTTTCTGGGAGGCGGATAGGCCGCCGCGGGCCGTAATCCCGCTCAAGGCGGTCCCCGTCGCGCCGGCGCCCGAAGCCGCCATGGTGAGCGCGGCGGGTATGGAGCGGGCTTCCTCATGGATACGGCAGGAGGCGCAGGAGGAAGCCGATATTTCGTTATCCGCGCGCGGGTTGCTATGGTTAGGCCCGCTCATGGCCTTCCCTCCGCCGCGTGCTCGGCGGCCAGGGCCAGGAGGCCGCTTACGTGCCGGTCGTCGAGTGCGTAGAACACGGCCTTGCCGTCCTTGCGGCTGCGCACGAGCCTGGCCCGCTTAAGCTGGGACAGCTGATGGCTCATAGCCGATTGGCTCAGGTCCAGGGCGGCCGACAGGTCGCACACGCAGAGTTCCCCGGCGGCCGATAGGGCATTTATGATGCGCAGGCGGCTCGGGTCGCCGAGCAGCTTGAATAATTCGGAGAGCGCCAGGAGCCGCGCGGTCGGCAATTCCGCGTCACGGGCTTGGCCAACGGCTTCCTCGTGCACTATGGCGCAGGAGCAGACCAGTTGTTCCCTATCGTTTATCATGGCTATACCCTCGTATGAATATATGAGCAAACGCTCATATATAACATAGCATGAGGACGCCGATATTGCAAGATTAGTTCCCCGAAGCTTGTTGCTAGGCATCTAGCTACGCTGCCCATGGGGTAGCGCTTCAAGCGCCTATGCCGCCGAAAGAGGCCTTATCATGGAGACACAAGCTTCGTGGAACTAGTCACAAGCTTCGCGGAACGAGCCTTAGTTCTCGAGTATCGTTATCTCCACCCGGCGATTGCGGGAGCGGCCGGCCTCGGTGGCATTGTCCGCTATGGGCCGCTCCGCGCCGTAGCCTATCACCGTTATGGCGTCCGGCTCGCGCGCGCCTAAGGCTATGAGCAGCTCGGCCACCGTGCGGGCCCGCTCGCGCGAAAGCTCGGCGCGGGCGGCCGCCGTGCCCGCCAGCGCCGTATGGCCGGCTACGAGCAGGTCGCGCTCAGGCAGGGCGCTGAGCAGCGCGGCTATGCGCTCGATCTTGGCCTTCTCTCCCGGCAGCATGCGCGCGGAATCGGCCTCGAACTGAATGTTTTCCAGGCTTATCGTCACGCCGAGCTCATCGCTCGTCACCTTTACGTCTTTAAGGCCCTGCATGGCGTCTTCCACCTGCTTGGAAAGCGTGCCCCTGTCCATCAGCAGCGCCTCGATCACCTCGGCGCTGGCCTTGCCCCGGTACTCCACGCTATTGCCGTTGGACAGGTCGAATACGAATTTGAAATCCTCTTCGTAGGCCAGTATGCCGCCGTTTTCATGGTCCCAATAGATGAGCTGATCTGAGTAGCCGGCTATCTGTAAAGGGTAGTAATTGGCCCAGGCCTTGGGGGTATCGGGACGATAAAACACCGTGTAGGCCGCCTCGATGAGGCGCACGCTCTTGCCTTTATACTCGCCGGGGCCGCGGTAGCGGTAGCGCACGTCTATAGGAATCACGTAGGGATCGGCTATCCCGAAGCCTTCGCGGAGGTCGTGCCGCTCCTCGCCGGGGGCGTTCCAGGTATCGCCGGGCTTTAGGTCCCGCGCTGGAAAGCTCGGCACGTGCCGCACGACGGGCATGTAGTACTGCGGCTCTATTTCGAAGCGGCCGTCCGGCCTCTGCCAATAGCGCGAATCGTAAAAGCGCTCGGTAACGTAGGAACCCCCGCCCTCGTGCCGCACGCTCATGGAGAAGGTTCCGGCGAGCAGGCCCGCGCCGTCCGCCCGCAGATCCTCCACGCTGAAGGCTATGCGGTTGAATATCTCGGCGGAATGCGAGTAGCGGCGATTGACGTACACGTCCTCGTCTACCCATGAAAGGACGCGGTAACGGTCGCCCTTTACGAAGGCGTGCCTAAACTCCTCCGCCGCGGCGGGGAAGGCGCAGAGCAAAAGGGCCGACAGCGCGGCCGCGGCCAAGGTCGCGTTACGGGCATAGAGCGGGCGGGCAGGGTTCATGGCGTAGCTCCTCTAGTATAACTATCGGCACGCCGGCAAGATTACCGTCCCTTGGCTCCTATTATCTGCCTAAACAGGACGCGGCGGTATTGATTTCCATGAAATTCGTCGTGTCGCTCTGGCCCGGCGTGCCGCCTATGATGACGACGAGTTCGTTGTCCTCGATAAGCTTGCGGTCTACTAGGGACTGCAAAGAGCCGGATACCAGCTGGTCGGTGGATGAAAAGCCCTTGGACAGCTCGGAAAACACGCCGAAGCAGAGGCTCAGCGAGCGCACCGTGGACTCCTGGGGGCTGAAGGCGTATATCGGCACGTGGCTGCGGTAGCTCGACACCAGCCTGGCTATGCGCCCCGTCTCGGTATCGGCGATGATGGCCTTTACCGGCAGCCGTATCGCGCTCATCGCGGCCCCCCGCGCCAGGTAATTACGTACCTGATTGCCCGTGGCCTCGCTCTCAAAGGACTCGTTGCGGGGCTTCTGGCTCTCCGCCTGCAGGGCTATCTTGGCCATGGTACGCACCGATTCCAGGGGATACTTGCCCTGCGCGGTCTCGCCCGAGAGCATAAGCGCGTCGGTGCCGTCGAACACCGCGTTGGCCACGTCCGATACCTCGGCCCGGGTAGGGCGGGGGTTCTCCATCATGGTGTGGAGCATCTGGGTGGCCGTTATTACCGGCTTGCCCTTCTTCATGCAGGCGCCGATTATGTGCTTCTGTATGCCCGGTATGCGCTCTAGGGGTATCTCCACCCCAAGGTCGCCGCGGGCCACCATAACGCCGTCGGCGAAGTCCAGTATTTCGGGCAGGTTCGTTACGCCCTGGCTGTTCTCTATCTTGGCTATGATCTTGGCCTTGGAGCCCAGGGAATCCAGGATGCGGCGTACCTCCAGCACGTCCTCGCGGTTGCGCACGAAGGAGTGGGCCACGAAGTCTATATCGTGCTCGGCCACGAATTTCAGGTAGCTGCGGTCCTTGTCGGACAGCGAAGGCACCTTGAGCCCTATATTGGGCACGTTCACGTTCTTGCGGTCCTTGAGCACGCCGTCGTTCAGCACCTCGCAGAGCAGCATGCCCGTGGCCACGTTCTTCACGGCCAGCTCTATGGCCCCGTCATCCATGAGTATGCGCGATCCTATGGGCACTTCGCTGGCGAAGCCGTCGTAGGACACGTTGAAGCCCTTGCGCATTTCGTCCACTTTGGGAATGGTGACCGTATCGCCGGTCTTCAGTTCCAGGGGTTCCGCCAAGCCGCGCACGCGTACTTCGGGGCCCTTGGTATCCACCAGTATGCCTATGGTCTTGGATACCGCGCGCACGTTCTGTACTACTTTGAGCGATTCTTCGGGCGACTGGTGGGCCGTATTGAGCCGCACCACGTTGACGCCGGCATCGAAGAGCTCTTTAAGGAAAGCCGGCTCGCAATTCCTGTCCGATATGGTGGCTACGATCTTGGTAAGCTTTTTCGCGTTCATAGTAGTATCAGTATGTGAAATGCGCGGATAAATTGGAAGGGGTAGGATGGGAATTTCCCGCGGCTACGCCGTCAGGCCGCGTTTTTTCATCCAGCGTATCGTCTCGGCCATGGCGCTTGCAAAAGGCGTCGCCCCCATGCCGAAGCGCTCGTGGAACGAAGAAGAGGCCACGATATAGGGCTTCTCGAATTGATACAGCAGAGGCAAAAGCTCGCGGACGACCGGCACGAAGAGCGAAGCTAAGCCCAGGGCAAATTTGCCCGCGGCCCTGGCCTTAAGAGGCTTGGCCAAAATTTCTGAGGCTAGTGCGATGGCCTCCCTTTGGGTCTGCGCCGGCCTATCGTTCGGCACGAGCCAAGCCCGGCCGTCGCCTTCTCCCGATACGCCTAGGATGGCGAGCGCGGCGCCGAAGTCCCGCACGTAGGTGTAGGTATGGGGCTGGTCAAGGGAGCCGAGCATGGAAGTCGGCTTGCCGCGCGAAAGGGGGCCGAGTGCCCTGGCGCCAAGGTGGCTCTGCTCCCAGGCCCAGGGGCCGAAAAAGTCGCTTGCCCGGGCGGATACCACGGGAAGCCTCCCCGCGCGATGAGCGGCGAAAGCCTCTTCGCTCATCGCCGCCCTTAGCACGCCTTTAGCGTCTTTAGGCGCCATGGGGCTATCGTCCCCTATGGGCAAGCCGTCCCTGTCCCCATAGCCGTAGAGATTCTCGGCGAGCGCCAGCCGCGCGCCTGCCCGCTCCGCCGCCTCGAGTATCGCCCTTTGGAAACCTGGGAATTCGGCTACCCAGCGGCCGTAGGGCGGCTGCGCGCACTGGTATACCGCGGCCGCGCCGCGCAATGCTCGATCAAGGCTTTCGCGTTCATATACATCCGCGGCAATAAGCTCGACGCCTGCCGGGGGCTCAGGCATGTTGCCTGTACGGGACAGCAAGCGTACGCGCTGGCCGGCGGAAACCATCGACTCAGCCGCGGCCCTGCCTACGGGGCCGCTTCCGATGACTACGTGTATTCCGTTCATGAGGATACTCCTTGGTTTATCTATGCGCATGCTATCGAGCACGTTGGCTACGCATGCGCTGACACCATGTTGGCGGTGCCATCATAAATACTATAATGTTGGCAACGCCAACAGTCAAGGAGTCGCATGCTTATCTAGAGCCGCCTTTACAGCGGCGGGCAGGCTTCGTATAATAAAGCCAACATCGCGCGTGCGCGATAAAGAACCGGGGTTAATACGCGCGGGCCGCAACCGCGCATCGAGCCAGCGGCGCCCGCGAAAGGGCGGCCGTCAAAACCCTCAGGTTAAACTCCATCGCCTAAGCCGCCTCGCCGTAGCGCGGGCAGACGAATCGATACGCCGGGAGTTTATCCGTGAATCCAATACTCGCTACCATAGAAGACCGAAGCCTCACCTACCAGCAGAAGCTGGCCGGCCTCGCGCGCCTCGCCGAAAACAGCCTTTCCGTGCTTACGATCGATCCCGCTGCGCAGGCCTACCGCGACGCGGGCGTCATTTGCGACCTCTTCGAGGGCGAGGCGCCGTATAGGCCCCGCTATATCGTGCCCGACTACGAGCGCTTCATGAAACTGGGCTCGGCCTTCCTCGGCGTAGCGCCGCCAACCGATATCTGGGAAGCCACCGCCGCCCTGCTCATACTCTACCGGCACGTGCCGAGCATCACCACCTTTCCCGTATACTTAGGCGACCTCGACGCCCTCCTTGAGCCCTTCGTGCGCGACGAGGCCGAGGCCCGCAAGGCTATAGGCCTTTTCCTCTTGCAGATAGACCGCACCATAAACGATTCCTTCTGCCACGCCGACATAGGCCCGCGGGAGACGAAGGCGGGCAGGCTCATACTGGAGCTGTCGCGCGAGCAGAAGAACGCCGTGCCCAACCTTACCCTTAAGTACGACCCTGAGCTTACGCCCGAGCCCTTCGCCGAACTGGCGGCGGCCGCTGCCCTCGAGGTGGCCAAGCCCAGCTTCGCCAGCCACCGCATGTTCGGCGACGACTTCAAGGCCATGGGCTTCGACGACTACGCCATCGTGTCCTGCTACAACGGCCTGCCCAAGGGCGGCGGCTCGGCCACCCTGGTGCGCATGAACTTGGCCAAGCTCGCGCCTTACGCCAAGGATGCCAAGGACCTGCTTTCCCGCGTGCTGCCCGAGGCGGCGCGCCTGCAGCTGGGTTACATGGACGAGCGCGTGCGCTTCCTTATG
>JBFZES010000326.1:0-9821 GCA_041306725.1 Spirochaetaceae bacterium
GGCCCTCATAGCCAAGCTTAATCCCGGCCTCAATCCGGACAAGATACGCCTAGGCCAAACCATAGCCATACCCGCCTTCAAGGCCGTGGGACCGTACCAGGCCGATAAGCAAGCGCACGACGAACTGCGTTATGGCGGCTCCTACCTCGTCAAGAAAGGCGACACGCTCTGGGCCTTGTCCCTGCTCTATGGCGTGCAGCCCGAGGCTCTGGCCGAGAAAAACGGCCTGACCCTCACGAGCGTCTTGCGCGAAGGAACGGCGCTAAACGTGCCGATACTAGAATAATGGCAGCAAAGCTACGCCCGCGAGCGTCCATGCCCGGCATGGCTATCATGGCGCTCAGCGCCTTCTTCGCACTCTTCGCCTCGCCCCTGCCCTTAGAGGCGCAGGAAGCCATTCCGACCCAGGCCCTAAGCGCGCGCGCCGAACTGGATTGGGTAACGGGCACGATACGCGCCTACATAGCCTTGGACATAGTAAGCGCGGGCATACGGCTGCCCTCCGGCAGGGCGGAGGCCGAGCGCGTCATAGCGCGCATGGCGCCCGAACTGGTCAAGGCCACGGTGCTTGCCGTGCAGGTGGACTCCTATCGGGCCGTGCTCGATAGCATAAACGACGGCAGCCTCGAGACGGCGGCGCTCAACGCCTTTCTGGAAAGCGGCATGCGTACCAAGGCCGTCATGAGCCAAGACCTTCGCCGCCTTGAGACCGAATATCGCTGGGATTTGCCCGCCTTGGCCAGGCTCTTCGCCAGGCACAGCAGCCCCTTGCCCTTGCCCCTTGCCACCGAATACATGCCCACCCGCCCGTACTCGGGCATAGTCGTATACTTGCAGGGCGAACTGCCCGTGCGCGGCGAGCACGTGCTGGGCTCGGCCCGGCCCTGCCTGCTGCCAAGCCTCTATGACGACGAGATGAACCTGATTATGGACAGGAAGCGCATAGCGCAAGCGGCCCTCATGAACGGCTTGCCCATGGCCTACGCCTACAGGCTCGATGACCCGGTCATTGAAGCAAGGGCGGGGGGCGATCCTTTAAGGATCATGGCCTCCGCCCTCTTCGGCTCAAGCCGCACCGACGCGGTCATACCGCGCTCGGAAGCGCTCAAGATACTGTCCGACCCCGCCAACCGCGATCTCGTGCGTGAGGGCAGGGTCGTATTCGTTATCGTCGAACGTTAGCCACAGGCGCTAAAGCCGGACTCTAGCGCGCCGTCAGCATAAGGCGGGCGAACACCTTAGCGTCCCCCACGATATTCTCCAGCTTGGCGTATTCGTTAGGAGCGTGCATGGTCTCGTCCTGCCTGCTCCATACGACGCAGTGGTAGCCTGCCTTGCGCAGGTAAGCGCCTACGGTGCCGCCGCCTATGCCGACGGCCTTGCCCTTGACGCCGTAGGTATCTTGGACCGCCTTGGCGAGCAGGGTAACCACGGGAGCGTCCACAGGCGTGGCGGGGCTCTCGTTTTCCTGCACCACCTCATAGCTCATGCGCACGCCGTACTTCTTTTCCACCTCGTCCATGCGCTTGCGGCTTTCCTCGAGTACCCGCTTTACCGAGTATTGGGGCAGCACGCGCATGTCCACGTAGAAGCTGTCGTCGGCGGGCACGGTATTGATATTGGGTACGTTGGCGTCTTTTTTTGTCGGTGTTATGGTCGAGCGCTGCGGGTCGAAGATGGGGTTCCTGTCCGTGAACACCTCGGTCTCCATGCGATTCAGCGCAAGGGCCAGCTCGCAGTTGGCCAGGAAGGCGTTAGCGCCATCGTCGGGCCGCGAGGCGTGGCACTGCTTACCCTTGCTTATCACCTTGAGCCAGCAGATATTCTTCTCCGCGGTCTCTATCTCCGAGCCGTCGTGCTTGCCGCCGTCGGGTATGATAATGAGGTCGTCGGCCTGAAAGAGCGAACGATTGGCCAACAGCCATTGTATGCCGTATACCGAGCCGAATTCCTCGTCGGCCACGAAAAGCAGCTTTACGTCGTGCTCGGGCGTAAGCCCGTTGTCCAGGAGCGACAGGGCGGCGAATACCGACGATACGAGGCCCTGCTGGTTGTCCTCCACGCCGCGGCCGTAGAGCTTGCCGTCCTTAAGCACGGCCTCGAAGGGCTCGCTGTCCCACAGGGAACGGTCGCCCTCGGGCACCACGTCGGTGTGGGCCATGATCCACAGGCGCTTGCCCGGCTTCTTGCCCTTGACGGTGGCCACCAGGTTAGGCCGTTTCTTGTCGCTTACCCGATCATCGGGCGCGTCGTGGCGCTCTATGTCGACGAAGCCCCGCTTCTTAAGCCAGGCTTCCAAGGCCAAAGCCTTCTTCCACTCGCCGTCGCCGCCGGACTCAGGCGCCAGGGCGGGTATGGCCGTAAGGAGCTTCTCAAGCTCTATGACGCCCGCTTCGGCTTTATCCAGGTAGCCAAGGGCAGTTTCTATCGCGTTCATGCTGTTTCCCCTTTATTTTCCGTAACCGGCGTGTTGATAGGCTTTCCAGGTGGAGCTCACTATGCTCTCCACGTCGGAGCGCGTCGCGCTCCATCCTAACAGTTCCTTAGCCTTGGCCGAGCTCGCCACGAGTTTGGCGGGATCGCCGGGGCGCCTGTCTACCACGGTTGTTGGTATGCTCTTGCCGGTAAGGCGGCGAGCCGCCTCCAGTATCTCGAACACGGACAGGCCGTCCTCTGAGCCCAAGTTCACGATAAGGCTGGGCGAGCCGGCGGCCAGCTTATCCAGCGCGGCCGCGTGAGCCTCGGCCAGGTCGCTTACGTGCACGTAGTCGCGCACGCCGGTGCCGTCCTTGGTATCGTAGTCGTCGCCGAATACCTTGAGCTCCGCCCGTATGCCCGCGGCCGCTTCCATGATAACGGGCACCAGGTTGGCGGGATTGCGCTCAAGGCCTTTAACGCGGCCCGCCGCGTCGTAGCCTGCGGCGTTAAAGTAGCGCAGGGCTGCAAAGCGCAGGCCCTTAAGCTTGTCGTACCAGGCCAGCACGCGCTCTATCTCAAGCTTCGTAAAGCCGTAAAAGTTCTCGGGGTTCTTGGGGTGCTCCTCGTCTATGGGCAAGTATTCCGGCTCGCCGTACACGGCGGCGGAACTGGAGAAGGCCAGCATCTTCACGCCGGCTTCGACGAGGGCGTTGAGTATGTTAATGGTGCCGCCTATGTTGTTTACCGCGTATTTGCCCGGATCCAGCATGGATTCCCCCGCGGCCTTGAAAGCGGCCAGGTGCACCGCCGCGTCGAAGCCGGCCGAGAGGGCCGCCTTGAGCTCTTTCGGATTCATGATATCGCCCTGCACGAAGGCGTTGCCTTCATGGAGGTTTTCTTTGACGCCGCTGGACAGATTATCGAACACCGTTACCGTATGGCCGCGCTCTTTAAGCTCGAGCGCCACGTGGCTGCCTATGTAGCCGGCGCCGCCTATAACGAGTACTTTCATATGCTTGTACGCTCCTTTTTTTTCCGCCTAGGCGCGCTGGAAAACCGTAGCTAGAAGCGGCGCCTACCTTGCATGGATACTTTAATATGAAACGGGCGCTTTGTACACGCGGGCGCTGCCAGGCATCAGGGAAGGCAATAAAAAAGACCCCCCGATTAAGGAGGGCCTTCGTGCCACCGGTCAGAATTGAACTGACGACACGTGGATTTTCAGTCCACTGCTCTACCAACTGAGCTACAGCGGCAAGATGCGAGGACTTTTATACAGGAATAGCATAAAAAGGTCAAGCGCTATGGCCAGGAAATCAGCGCCTGGCTATACTGGCTCCACTATGCGCGCCCTATGTATACAGCCGCCCTTCGTGCAGCTCAACGCCCCCTATCCCGCCGTTTGGTACCTGGATGCCTGGTTCAGGAAGGAAGGCCTTCCCAGCGCTGCCGAGGACCATTCCATAGCCGTCACGCGGGCCCTCTACGGGAGCGAAGGCCTTAAAAGGGTTTTCGCCGCGGCAAGGCTCGCCCTTAAGGGTAAGAAGCCGCCCGAGGGCGACGCGGCCGCGCGCCTAGGCGCTTATTTCGAGCAGGAGGAGCGCTATAGAGCGCTTGCGGATGGGCTCTTAGGCTACCTTTCCGGCGAAGACCCGAGCTTTGCCTACCGCCTGGCGGTAGGCGCGGGCCTGCCCCTTGGCATGCGCGCGGAGGCGGTGCTCGGCGAGCAGGGCGGCATAGCGGCCGAGGACGCGCCGGCCCTGGCCACGGCCATACTCAACGACCTGACGGATTTCATAGGCTACGCGCTGGACGAGGGCTTCGGCGCCGTCCGCTACGCGGAGCGCCTGGCTTCCGGCGCCCGGGACTTTAGCGCCGTGGCCCAGGCCGCCGCGGACAGCTGGGTGCTCGGCCAATTTTACCGCCCCTTGCTTAAGGAACGCTACGCGCTCCTTAAGGGCCAACTGGACGCGGACCTGGCCGCGGGCGGCGACGGCAAGGCCCTTATTTGCGTAAGCGCGCCTTTCCCCGGCTGCTTGGCCGGCGCCCTGATCGCCGCCGAAGAGGCCAAGGCGGCACTGGGCAGCCGGGCCGCGACGCTGCTCGGCGGTGGCTACCTGTCCACCGAGCTGCGCTTCCTCGAGGCGCCCGAGCTTTTCGACCGTTTCGATTACCTATGCTACGACGCCGGCTACGCCGCCCTCGCGTCGGTGCTGGCCAGCCTGCGCGCGCCGCTTTCCGCCGAAGCCGGCCGCGGCGGGAAGGGCCTGACGCGCGTACGCTACCGCGACGAGAGCGGCGCGGTAATCGCCGCCGGCTTCCCCGCGGACGAACCCTGCCGCCGCGCTCACGCTGCCTCCGCGCACGCCGCGAGCGCCGCCGTATCAGGCGAGGCTCTTGACGCCGATGCCGCGGCGCGGGCCGAATTTGAGCGGGGCGAGCGCGAGGACATAGCCGGGGTGCATCCCGACTACGCTGGCGCGGACTTTAGCGCCTACCTTCGCATCGTGGATTCGCCCAACCCCATGCACCGGCTTTGGAACGACACGCCCTGGCTCAAGTACCGCCTCGCCTACGGCTGCTATTGGAAGCGCTGCGCGTTTTGCGACACCGAGCTGGACTATATCAAGCGCTACCTGCCGGGCGACCTGGACGCGCTCATGGCCGCCGCCGACGCAGCCTCCGCGCGCGCGAAGCTCTACGGCATTCATTTCACCGACGAGGCTATGCCCGCGCAGCTGGTGCGCCGTTTCGCCGAGCGCAACCTGAAACGCTCCCGCCCCTTCAGCTTCTGGGGCAATGCGCGCTTCGACCCCTCCTGGACCGAGGAAGCCTGCGCGGCGGCGGCGGCGGGCGGGCTCATCGCGGTATCCGGAGGCATCGAAATCGCCACGACTAAAGGCCTTGAGATCGTGGACAAGGGCTTTGGCTTAAGCGACCTGATACGAAGCTTGGTACACTTCAAGCGCGCGGGCATACTCACCCACGCCTATCTGATTTACGGTTTCCCGGGGCAGAGCGACCAGGACATAGCCGATTCGGCGGAGATGGTGCGGGCCTTACTGTCCGAGGGGCTGGTGGACTCGGCTTTCTGGCACAAGTTCGTGCTTACCCGGCATTCCCGGCTCTACGCCCGCTGGGAGCGCGGCGAGCTGCCTGCCCTGGCGCCTGTCGTCCCCCCTTCGCGCTTCGCGGTCAACGACCTGCGCTTCGCGGGCGAGGAGCATTACGAGCGCTGGACGGCCCCGCTGGACGCCGCGCTCGCCGCCTGGGCGGACCGCGGTGAACTGGAGCGCTCCCTGGGCGACTTCCTTCCCAAAGGCCTGCCGCGGCCTAAGCTGGACGCCGCCCGAGCGCTGCGAGAGGCGGGCATATAAGACGCGGGAAATAAAAAAGGCGCTAGGGCAAAAAGCCATAGCGCCTTAGCCGTGGGCAGTATTGGAGTTGAACCAACGACCCCCAGTGTGTCATACTGGTGCTCTAACCAACTGAGCTAACCGCCCGTACCGTCCGCCTCGCAGGGCCTGCGGACGCTCTGTTATACCAGCGAGCCTCCGCCGTGTCAAGGCTGAGGCTTAAGCCGGCGCTACTTGGTGAGCACGTGCTGTATGCGCTCCAGCACCTTCTTGCGGTCAAGGGGCTTCACGATGTAGTTCTTGGCGCCGGTTAGCAGCGCCTGCTTGACCAGGTCCTGCTTGCCCAAAGCGCTGATCATGATCACCTTGGCGTTCTTGTCAAAGTCTATGATCTTCTGCAGCGCGGTGAGGCCGTCCATGTTGGGCATGGTTATATCCATGGTAACCAGGTCTACGTTGGGGTAGAGCTCCTTGTAGCGCTCCAGGCCTAAGAGGCCGTCGGCGGCCTGGCCCACCACGTCATAGCCTTCCGACGTGAGTATCTGGGTAATCTGCTTGGCCACGAACATCGAGTCGTCCACCACGAGTATGCGGTAGGGGGTGCCGTCGGGCTTCTGCCCTTCGGGCTTACGTTCGTTGATGGACGGAAAGTCTTCTTTAGTCTTCATAACGCCTCCGTCACGCTCGCTCTCGTATGGCTACGTTCACCTCTACCTTGCCATGGGGTGTCTCCATGGGCACGATAAGGGCCTCAACGTCTTGGTTGCTTACTTCCATATTGTCGCCGGTAAAGATGGCCGGCGGCGTCAGGTCGAAGCGGAAGCCCAATTCATGGAGCTTGGTCACCGCCTGGGCGGTAATCATGTTGGCAAGCTCCGTGATCGTCGCCTTGACCAGCTCGTCAAGGGTTTTCAATTCTTCGCCGTTCATGGCGCTGGCTATGCGCAGCGCCGTGGCCTTGTCCATGTCGAAGAGCACGCGCCCCTCAACGTCGCCGGCCAAGCCTACGATAGCGGCAACGCCCATGACGGGCATGGACGTTGACTTGAGGAATAGTTCGCCCCGTTTCACGTCTGCCTGCAATACCTCTTTCATGACATTGAAGGCGCTCTCCACGAAGGGGTTGATATACTCTACTCTCATGCGGTTCTCCCGTTCTTCACTGTCTCTCCCGCTTAGCGGGAAGCTTTTACGTAGGCGGAAATATCGGCGTGGCCCACGCTGGCCCAGCCGTCCAGGGGCATAAGCTCATTGACGCCGAGTATGAGCGCGGCGCCTTCCTTGGCCTTTTCATTGATATCGATAAGCAAGCGCTTCTGGTCGGGACCTGACAAGAAGGATAGCGTATCTCTGCAAAGAATCAAGTCGAGGGGCGGAAGGGGATTGGCATTGAGCACGTCATGGAACTCGAAGAATATGGAGTCCCGTATGCCCTGGGCGAAAGTCCAGCCATTCCGTCCCTTTACCATGAACTCCCGGTAACGCTCAGGCAGGTCCTCGAATTCGAACACCATATTGGGCGCCATCGATATGGCCAAAAGATCCGAGTCGTTGGCCCATATCTTTATGCGGGCTTCGGGGTAAGCCTCCTTGAGCAGGCAGGCGAGCGAGTAGGACTCGTAGCCCTTGCCGCAGCCGGGATTCCATACATTGATGCTGCGCGAGGCTATGGGCGGCAGCGCCTGCATGAGCGCGGCGGCGTATTCGTCGGTCCACAGGCTCCCCGTGCAGGGCGAATAGAAGGCTTCAAGGAATTCGTCCGCGTCCGATTCGCTGCGCAGCTGTATCTCGTTTTCCTTTTTCGACTTGCGCCATACGGCGTAGCGGGCGTTGAACCACTGCTCGTTGAGGGGGGAAGAGCCGAACTTCTTAAAGCTCGCCAAGGTTTCTTTGATAAAATCGGCGTTGATATCCGCCTGTCCTGTCGATGCCGGGCTTTTTCCGGAGGCCGACGCTTCCTCGTAGGCAAAGGGCGCGGCGCCGCGCGGAGCAGACAGCGCGGCCGCCGGCCTCTTGTCGCCGGCATCCTCCTGCTTATCGGGAGAAAAGAGCTTCTCCACATTAAGGATTATGTAGAGCTTCCCGCGGTTTTCTATGATGCCCTTTATGTACTTGACGTTTATGTCGCCGAAGATGGGATGCGGAGGCTGTATGCTCGCGCTGGCCACGCCCACGACCTTGTCGATGTTATCGACGATAACCCCGAACACGTGGTCGTCTATGCGCAGTATGAGCAGGCTCTCGAGCGCGCTGTCGTCCTTCCGCTCGGCCGGCAGGTGAAACATGACCCGCAGGTCGATGATGGATATGATGTCGCCGCGCAGGTTATACACCCCGCGCACGAAGGGCGCGGCATTAGGCACATAGGTGAAGCGGCCCGCGTGGGCTATCTCCTTCACGTTCATGATGTCTATGCCGTACTCCTTGCCCCCGAGGGAGAAGGTGACCATCTTGAAGTCTATCTTGTCCGCGCGCTCTTTTTTTTCTTCTTGAGCGGGCGCGGCGTGCGCTTCGGCGGCTTGCATGCTCATCTAGCTCGAGCTCCCGTCTTGTTCATCGTATGGTTAATTCGAGGCGTTGGCGCTCCTCGAGCTCTTTCTTCTGACCCAGCTCAAGGAGCTGGCTCACGTCTATGATCAGGCACACAGAACCGTCGCCCAGTATGGACGCTCCCGCTATGCCCGGGGAATTCGTAAACTGGTCGTGCAGGGGCTTAATGACGACGTCTTCCTCGCCGATGAGGCTGTCCACCATAAGGCCCATGCGCTTCTCGGCCGTGCCCACGATGACGACGAAGCAGTAGGCTCCCTGCTCGTCGGTCTGTATGCGGAATAGCCGGTTAAGCCGCAGGAGGGATACCACGTCGCTGCGCACGTTGAATACCTCGTAATTGTCTATCATCTTGATTTCCGAGGGCTTAATGCGGTGGCTTTCTATGACGCTCGTAATGGGTATGGAATATATCTCCTTGCCCACGCGCACGAGCAGGCCTTGGATGATGGCCAGGGTAAGGGGCAGCTTGATAGTGAATTTGGTGCCCTTGCCCTTCTGGCTGGATACCGTTACCGAGCCGTTGAGCTTCTCTATCTGCCGCTTTACCACGTCCAGGCCCACGCCTCGCCCAGAAATGCTGGTAATGCTGGCGGCGGTGGAAAAGCCCGGCTCGAATATCAGGTTAAAGGATTCAAGCTCCGTGAGCACCTTGTTGGGGTGTATGACGCCGCGCTCCACGGCCTTGTTCTTAACCGCCTCGATATCGATGCCCTTGCCGTCGTCGGATATCTCGATGATGATCATGTTGCCCTCGTTGGAGGCCCGCAGCATGACGGTGCCTTCCTCCGGCTTGCCGGCGGCCTTTCGGTCGGCTGCGGATTCTATGCCGTGATCGAGGGCGTTGCGTACCGAGTGCATCAAGGGGTCGAGCAGGTCTTCTATGACCGACTTGTCGAGCTCCGTATCCTCGCCCTCTATGACGAGGTTCACTTTCTTGGACAGGCTCTTGGACAGGTCGCGCACCAGGCGGGGGAAACGGCTGAATATCTGGCTTATGGGCACCATGCGTATGCGCATGACGCCTTCCTGCAATTCGCTGGTAATGCGGCCGAGGTTCTGGGCGGTGCCCCGGAATTTCGCCACGTTTACCTTGAATTCCGACTCAAAGGCGTCAAAGGTGGCGTAAAGGGAGCCGTACTTTTCGACGATCTCCTTCTTTACTTCCTTTATGGGCCTGCCGGCCTCTATAGCGGATAGATAATCGGGAAGCTCGTCGAAGAGATCCTTGATCTTGTCGCGGAAAGACCCTTGAGCGTTCTGGAAACCGTTCTGCAGCTCAGCGAACTGGGTGCTTATCTGGTTAAAGGTGGCTTTATTGATGACCGTTTCGGACACGAGGTTCAAGAGGTTATCGATGCGCTTTGAATCCACGCGCAGTATGCTGCCCGCCTGCTGGCCGGCCTTCCGAGCCTCGGCGTTTCGATCCTCGGCATGCTCGTCCTGCGCGGCCTCAAGCGCCGGCTCGGGCGGCGGTAGCCGCTCGGCGGCGGCCTG
>JBFZES010000327.1:0-10645 GCA_041306725.1 Spirochaetaceae bacterium
AGGCGACGATGCCTAGGGTAACGACTACGATGATGGTTGCCTTGATAGAACTTTTTCGCATGGCATTCCCCTTAATTAATTAAATATTATTTAAGGGCTTTTGCAATGCAAGCGTTATGAAAATTTACTTTGCGATTGTGGTTAATGTACGATACTTATGGCTTTGCTAGGCCGGTTTTCGGGGCGGCCGAAGCCGGCTACAGATCAGAGTCTATAGCCGGCTTGTTTAAGCCGGCTCAATGCGACTTATCGTGCACTCCCCGCACGGCCCGGCCCGAGGGGTCGGCAAGCTTGGCCCATTCGGCGTCCCAGCGCACTGCGGTGGGCGTGGAGCAGGCTATGGACGGTCCGTCCGGGATCAAGTCCACGGCCGTGGGGTTCGGGAAATGTTCCTCGAATATGGTACGGAACCAATAGGCTTCCTTGGTCGGGGGCGTCTTTACCGGAAAGCGGTGCCTGGCGTTGGCCATGGCTGAATCGGATACTTCCTTCTCGGCGTGGGCTTTTATGGAATCTATCCAGGAGTAGCCCACGCCGTCGGAGAACTGCTCCTTCTGCCTCCACAGTACTTCGTCGGGCACCCAGCCGTCGAAGGCTTGGCGCAGTATGTGTTTCTCCATGCGGCCCTCGTCCTTGCGTATCATTTTGTGGGCGGGGTCTATGTTCATGGCCACGTCCAGGAACTCGGGGTCCAGGAAGGGCACCCGGGCCTCCACGCCCCAGGCGCACATTGCCTTGTTGGCGCGGGTGCAGTCGTAGAGATGCAGGAGCGATAGCTTGCGCACCAATTCTTCGTGGAATTCCACCGGGTTAGGGGCCTTATGGAAGTACAGGTAGCCGCCGAAGATTTCGTCCGCGCCTTCCCCGGAGAGCACCATTTTTATTCCCATGGATTTGATTACCCGGGACATGAGGTACATGGGCGTGCCCGCCCGTATGGTGGTCACGTCGAAGGTTTCCAGGTGATAGATGACGTCCGGAATAGCGTCAAGGGCTTCCTGTATGGTGAACTCGATCTCGTGGTGCTGGCTGCCTATGCGTTCGGCCACCTTGCGGGCGTACGCGGTGTCCGGGGCGCCGGGAAGCCCCACTGAAAAGGAATGCATGCGGGGCCACCAGGCCCGTTCGGTATCGCCGCTTTCTACGCGCTTCTCGGAAAATTTGGCCGCTATGGCGGCGATGATGGAGGAGTCCACGCCCCCGGATATGAGGAGGCCATAGGGCACGTCGCACATGAGCTGGCGCTTGACCGCCGACACCAGGGCGTCTCGCAAGCGTTCCGGGTCAGCCTCCGCGGAGGGTACGGTCCCGGGGGCGGCCCAGGACGGCTGGTACCAGCGCACCAGCTTTCCTTCCGAACCTTTGAAGTAGTGCCCAGGGGGGAATACTTCCACTTTGGGGCATACGTCGAACAGGGCCTTGAGCTCCGAGGCCACGAACAGATTGCCTTCGCCGTCGCGCCCCCAATAGAGGGGGTTGATGCCTATGTGGTCACGGGCTATGAAATAGTCCCCGTCGCGCGGATCGTAGATAACGAAGGCGAAGATGCCGTTTAAGAGCTTGACGAAGTCCGGCCCCAGCTCGTCATAGAGGTAGAGTATGGGCTCGCAGTCTGAGGCGGTCTGAAAGTCGTGGGGCTTCTTGAGCTTTTCCGCCCGCAGTTCCAGGTGATTGTATATTTCGCCGTTTACCGACAGGACGCGGCCCGTGCCCTTGTCCACCAGGGGCTGGGCGCCGTGCGTCACGTCGACGATGGCGAGCCGCTCATGGCAGATTACCGCCCGCTCGTCGGAATACACGCCGCTCCAGTCCGGGCCGCGGTGCCTGATGCGCTTTACCCTATTGATGGCGAGCTTTCTGAGCTCTACGGGCTTACCCTTGATATCCAGGACCGTTAATATTCCGCACATGAAAATACCCCCGAAGCCGAAGCGTGTTGCCGGATTATCTAATAAAAACAAAGGGCTAGACAATAGCTGTTACTGTTAAAAGATACAAAATTCGGCAAAAAAATTGACCGGTTTGCTAAGGCAACGCCGCTTAGTGGCCTAAGCGGGCGGGCCTTGCCCAAAGGCTCGCAGGATAAAAGGCTTCGCTACGCGCTGAGGTAGGGCGACAGCTGCTTGCGCAGTTCGGCGGAGGCTACGAAGCCGTGGTTCACCTTACGCGCGGCGCCATTCGCATCCACGATGAAGAGGGTGGGCAAGCTTAAGACTCCGTAGCGCTTGGCCAGCTCAGGGCGCTGCGTAACGTCGAATTCGATGATTTGAACGGCCCCGCCCAGCTCGCCGGAGAGTTTCCTCAGGGCGGGCTTCTGGGCATAGACGCAGCTGCGGCAGTCCGGCGAGCCGAAGGACAGTATACCGGGCTTTCCGGGCACGAAGCCTTCAGGGAGGGCATCGCTTTCCGAGCCCGCTGCGCTCGCCGCGCGCAGCGATAGCCCGTTAACGATGCGCCATATGAGGAAGCCCCCCGCGATAAGGGCTAGGGTTATCGCTAATCGTACGACGCTCTGGCTAAGCATTGACGGCCTCCCGTTCCTGGCGCTTGGCGGGCCTGAAGCCCGGGCGGCTTCCGTCGGGCGGGCTCTGCGTAAAGCCCGGCAGGCGCAAGCGGGATAGCCGGTAGTAGATAAAGCATCCTACGCAGAAGCCCGCGAAGGCATTAAGGGCGGCGAGGAAGATGACCAGCCACGCGAGCGACCAGCCCGCTATGCTTGACCCGGTTAGAGCCAGGAGCGATGCGCCAAGCAGAACGACGCCGCCGAAGCCCTGCGCGAAGCGATGGGGAGCGGCGTTGTCCTCTATGGGATCCGGTTTTAGTAGGCCAAGCGGCTTAAGCGCAAGGGTATAGACGGGAAGGAAAGCCGGCTTGCCGAAGAGCGTGCCAAGAAGCATAAGCGCCGCCGTTATGAGGGCTATGGCAGGCAGGTCAAGCACGAAGGCCAAGAGCGATAGGGCAATAATGGTATATTGGTTTGCTTTTAAGGCACTGTGATCAATAAAGGCGCGTCGCTGACTCATGGTCGTGCTCCTCAGTATAAAAAGACTAATAAGGTCTAAATTAGCTTATATTCAAGATAGTGGTATAAATATGACTTGTCAAGTAATCAAAGCGGACTATACTGGCTTTTTATCGCTTGCATGCCCCGTACTCTGGCGTACAATCTAGGCACTCGCGCTGTGGCCGAGGGCCGCGCAAACCCGGTTACTTAGCTTAGGGAGGTTTTCTATGAAAGAGGTTCTAGCGGCCATGGCAGCGTATAACGCCAAGGCTTTCGGCGCGTTGATCGATATCCTGGCAACGCTTCCTTCCCCGCTGCGCGCTAAGGATACGGGCGCGTATTTCAAGAGCATAGACGGCATAGCGGAGCATATGGCCTGGGCGCAGGCTCTCTGGCTTAAGCGCTTCGCGGGTTTTGGCCGCTATGCCTGCCTGGAGGATAGCCCGCTTCTAGCGCGCTCCCTCGACGGCTTAAAGGCTGAACTCAAGGCAAACGCCGAACGGTTGCCGGCCCTGCTCCGTGATACGAGCGCCCTGCTCGCCTGCTTCATAGAGGAGCTACCCGAGGCGGAATTCGATAGGCGCGTGCGCTATCGCACCACCGACGGCGACGAGCTTGAGCGGATGTTCTGGCACACCCTCATGCAGGTGCTGAACCATGGCACCCATCATCGCGGAGAGCTGTCCGCCATCCTCGATATGAACGGCGTGAAGAACGATTTCAACAGCTTCGTCAGCTACATGCCCTAGTCGCTTCCCCGAAGCTTGTAAGCGCTAGGCTCGGGCGCTTGCCCTAGGTCGTCAGAGGCGACGCTCACGAGGCCGAGCCAGCCGTCTACGCGTACGCTGGCGCCCTCGGGGAGCATGCCTGCGTCGCGCACGCCGCTTACGCAGGGAAGGCCCGCTTCCCTGGCAAGGAGAGCGCCGGCGCCGATACGGCCTCCCAGGCTTTCGATGACGGCGACGGGCTTAAGCGCCAGCAGTTTAGGGCTGAAACGCTCGCAGCCGAGCACGAGCGCCATGGCGCCGCCTCCTTCCGCGCCTAGGCCGGCACCTGGCGCGCGCCGCAGTATGCCCGCTGCGCGCCCGGGCGATGAGGGCGAGCCTATGAGCTGTTGGGCATGGATCCTATGCCCGCTTGCGCTAGCAAGCGCGGGGCCGAGGGCGGCAAGGCCTCGCTCCAGCGACGCCGCCCCCGGGCCGGAGGGCCTCGCGGGCGGCGCGCCTTTAAAGGACAGGGCCGCAAGGCTCAAGGCGCCATGGCTATCGGATACGGCGCGCGGCGCGTCCCCTTCCGCTCTCCGCGTTTCCAGGGCCAGAGCGCGCGCGGCGAGCTCAAGGTAGGCCTGTCCCTGTGACCTGCCGCTGGCCTGGCTCAGCGCTAGGTAGCGCTCGCGCAGCGCCGCGCCGCCGGAAGCGCCGGTATCGCCGGGCGCGAGCAGCGTAAGGAACTCGAAAGGATCGTCGGGGGCAAGCACGCTGTTGTAGCTGCAGCCGAGCGCATAACGCGCGTATGCGCCGATTTCGGATAGCGGGGCAGGCTTAAACCCATCCCCCGGGCCGGCCCTGGCCGCGGCGGACTCGAGCTCTTGCTCGAGGTCCGGCGGGGCCATGCCAAGGCCCCGTCCGTCCGATAGGCGCTCGCTCCAGATATCGGCTAGGGCCAGCTCCAGGGCGGGCGCCGAGCCGCGCTCGAGGACGGCTACCGTGGGCCAGGCGGGCACGCGGCCGGCGGACGGGGAATAGGCGCGGGACCAGGCCGCCCGGATGGCGTTGAGCAGAGCGGCTCTCGTGCCCGCCGACCAGAGCTCCAGGCCCGACGCTCCGCAGGCCGGCCCGCTGGCCCGCACGAGCAGCTCGCCTTCCATGGCGTCCGTGGCCGCCAGGATACGCGTCTCTAGGGCTTCCGGAAAGGGATAGCGCTGGAAGAGCCAATACGCCTCAAGGCTCAGCTCGAGCGCCGCTTCCAGGCTGGCCGGTGGCTGGGGAAAGCGGCCGGCGAGTATGTTCAGCCGGGCGCCTAGTCCGTGGGCCGCCTTATACTCTTCCAGCCAGGCGCCGGGCAGGGTCACGGCCTCGTCCCTTCCGCCCCTTCGTTAGGGCCGACGCTTAAGACGAGCACGTGCTGGAAGTGGTCTACCATATCGTAGCGCTCTATATCCAGGAGCATGAGGGCGCTGCCCGGCGCGTCCACGAACGAGGCCATGTCCGGCTGCCGCGCCAGGAAGACGGCGCGATAGTCCTCGCGCTCCTTATCCAGCAATTCCCGTACCCTGCCCTGCGCTTCAAGGCCGCTTACGTCCATGATTTCCTCTTTGCGCGCGCGGCGGTCGTCTATGAAAAAGGCTACGCGATCGCGGGCCAGCATGTAGCTATATTTGCGCGTGTTCCGCGGCGTGGCGAATACTATGGACGATAGGTCGTCGGCGCTCGCGAAGGCTATGATGGAGGCGTGCGGCAGGCCGCCTTCGCCCTGCGAGGACAGTACGCCGTAGAGTTGGCTATAGAGGAGCGCCTTGATACGGGTTCGCAATTCATGCTCGTTCATTCTGCCGTTCCTTTCCAGCTAAGAGCCGTTCATAAAATCCCGCGTAGGCCGCGGCCATGGACTTGAGGGAGTAGCCCGTTTCCACGCTTCGCTTCGCCTCCGCGCGCAGGCCTTCTAGCCTGCCTGCCTCAAGCGAGCCCTGGGCAAGGAGGGCGCTCAGTTCGCGCCCAAGGCTTGCCGCGTCGCGGGTGTCTACGAGAAAGCCGTTTACGCCATGCCGCAGGTAGCCGCGCGCCCCGCCGTTGAGCGGCGCGCAGGCGGGAAGGCCGGCGGCCATGGCTTCCAGTATCGATAAGCCGAATTCCTCTTTGAGGCTGGGGCACACGTAGAGGTCGCTGCCGCCCGCGGGGCGCCGCGCGCCCCACCAGGCTAGAAGGCCCCGCACCACGGCGTTTTCCTGGGCCGGCACCTGGCACAGCCTGCCTTCCGTGGCGGCCGAGCGCAGGGCTCGTATGGCGTCCCGCTGCGCGCGTTCCTCGCCGCCCGGGGCGTCAAGGTCGCCGCCTATAAGGATAAGGTTCCACCGATCGCGGAGCGGCCCTTCCGCCCATGCGCGGGCCAGGTTTGCCTGGCCTTTGAGGGCGTTGAGCCTGCCCACGCAGATAATGGCGGGCTCGCCTAGGCGCGACGGTTCCAAGGGCAGGGCCAGCGCGGGGTCGCAGAGGAGGCCCCCCGGGTCGCCTAGGGGAGGGAATTCATCCGTGTCCACGCCTTCGTCTATACCCGCCCGCGCTAGTCCCCGCGCGTTTTCCAGCTGGGGGAAGAATTCGGGCAGGGCGTCGATAAACGCGTCGCGGCCTATGCCTACGAGCCCGCGCGACCAATGGAGGAGTTCGTCTCCTATGAGTATGCGGTTATAGAGCTCCCGCGTTTCCTCGATGCCGCGTAGGGCTATGCGCCCATCCGGGCCACATACGCCGCGGTGCGGGTCGGGGGTCAGGGTTAGGGCGATGCGCAGGTTCAAGCGGCGCGCCGCTCGGGCCACGGCCCGGGAAGCGTCGTCAAGGTAGCGTAGGTGCACGATGCTCTCCGGCCCCGCAGAGGCGCGCAGGGCTAGGGCGGAGGCTTCCTCAATCGCCTGGGAGGCGAGGAGAAAGGCCATGGGGGAACGCTCGGGCAAGCCGAGCCTCAGGCGCCTAAGCTCGTGGCCTTCGTCGAGCGTTTGCGTTTCAGGCAATTCCGCCGCCGCGGCATCCGCGGCCCGCGCGGCAAGGGTAAGTACCGGCAGGCCACGTTGCGCCAGGGCCTTGCCCAAAGAGCGGATGAGGGTGCCTAAGCCTCCGCCCGCCGCCGCTCCCGTCAGGGCGGGGTCGCCGTAGAACAGCGCCTGCACGATGGCGGGCCGCCCTTGCCCCGCTTCGGGCTTTAAGCCCTGTGCCGGAGGAAGAGCAGCGTCCGACCCGGCGGCAAGATAGCGGTCGGTATACGGAGAAGCCCCCGCCCGCTCTCTCATGGCTTTGCGCGCGTAGTCTTCGCCAGCCGCTAAGTACGGGCTCGAGCCAAGCGCGCGGGCCTGGCTCAAGGCTTGCAGGCGCGCCATGTCCTCAAGCGCGGGGTCAAGGGCGAGCGGCCGACCCGAGAGCGCCCGCGCCAGGCGCAGGTAGCCTTCCGGGTCCTCAGGCGCGTGGTTGAGGTATATGGCTCTCCGCAGCTCCGCGAATTCATTCACGCGCTATCCTTGCCATGGCATGGCGGTTTTCGTGATCACGGACTAATATACTAGCATTGCGCGCGGAAGGCGCTATAAGGGGGCGGTTGCCATGAGAATATCCATGTTCAGCGTAGGGGGCCGTACCGGCATAGGCTTATGGAGGGAGGGACGCCTCTACGGATATAGGGAAGGCGATGCCTCCTACCCCGGCGACCTGGATACGATACTGGGCCGCGGCGATGGCTTGGCCGCCGCCGGCGCGGCCCTGGGCTCGGCTCCTGAGCTGGATAGCGCCGGCATACGCTACCTGCCTCCGCTGCGGCGACCCTCCAAGATACTCTGCTCGGGGTTGAATTATCGCGACCATGCCGAGGAGACGGGCATGAAGCTGCCTGAATGGCCGGCCGTCTTCGCCCGCTTCGCCAGCTGCCTCGTAGGCCACGGCGAAGCCCTGCTCCGCCCGCCCGTTTCCGAGCAATTCGATTACGAGGGCGAGCTTGCCTTCGTAATCGGCAGGAAGGCCCGATCGGTGAGCAAAGGCGACGCGCTTTCCTATGTGGCGGCGTATTCCATTTTCAATGACGCGTCCCTGCGCGACTGGCAAATGCGCGCCAGCCAATGGACCCTGGGCAAGAACTTCGACGCCACCGGCGGCTTCGGCCCCTGGCTCGTCACGCCCGATGAGCTTCCTCCGGGAGCCGAGGGCCTCCGCCTGCGTACGCGCCTCAATGGGCAACTCGTGCAGGATGGCAACACCGCGAATATGGTGTTCGGCGTAGCGGCGCTCATAGAGATATTGAGCCAGGCCATGACCCTCATGCCCGGCGACCTCGTCATAACGGGCACGCCCGCCGGCGTGGGTTTTACCCGCAAGCCGCCCCTGTTCATGAAGCCGGGGGACAGCTGCGAGGTGGAAATCGAGGGAATAGGCCTGCTGCGAAATAGTATCGGAGTTTCTCCATAGCCCAGGAACCGCAACGGCCGTATATTCAAGGCAGAGGTGCTTACAGGTGAAAAAACGAATGACGCCCGCGAAGGTTATGGGCGCGATAGCGCTGGCTTTGGCCTTATCGTCCTGCGCAGGCGGCGCCGCGTCTAACTCCGGGCCGGCGACAGCCCGAACGGGCGTCGTCGATGGCGAGTTCCTGCCCTGCCCTGGCTCCCCCAATTGCGTATCGTCCATGGCAAGCTCAGGCGCGGGAGCCATAGCGCCGCTCGAGTACGGCTCCCTTGGCCGCGATCAGGCCTTGCTGCGGCTCCTGGAACTGCTGGAGGCAGACGGCAATTGCCGTATCGTAGAGCGGCGGGAACTGGAGGATGGCGCTATCTATCTGCGCGCCGAGTACCGCTCCAAACTGTTCCGTTTCGTGGACGACGTGGAATTCCTCTTGCCTGCCGCAGAGAGCTTCATCCATGTAAGGTCCGCCTCCCGCGTCGGCTATTCCGATATGGGCGTAAACCGGAAGCGGGTCGAGGATTTGCGCGCGCGCTTCATACAGGGCTAAGCCTCCCCGGTCTACGTCCCGGGAAAGACAACGGCCGGGCAAGCCCGGCCGTTCGCATATAATGAGCGGCCGCCGGCTAGTATCCTGGCTGCCGCGAATCATGGATCGGCGCGCTGCGTAGCTTGTGCATGGCAGCCTCCTTCCAAGATCGGTATGAGAGCCAGCTTAGCCCCGCCGCGCGGCTTTGGCAAGCGGTATCCGAGGCTCCCCCCGATTGCGCAGGCTGGTCCGCGGCCAAGCCGGCTATTGCTGTTCTCATTCCCATAGTGTCGCGGATCGCTCGGCTTATGCCAAGCGTGCCAAAAAGGTATACGAAGAAATTATACCTTGCGCTATCGCGCGGGGTGCCTGAGAATTAGCCTATGCCCAGCCCCTGGTTCTCCGCGCCTCCCAAGCCTTGCCGGGGAGGGCAGCTCCTTATCCTTCTGTCTTCCGCGTCGGCCTCCGCTTGGGCGGGCTCTGCCGGCGCGCAGGCCATACCCTCCGCCCTCTGGTTTATCCTGGGGGGAACGGGAGCCCTGGCGCTGCTGGCCCTTGGCTGGAACCTGAGCCTCAATAGCCGCGTAGCGGCCAAGACCGGGGCTTTGCTGAAGGAAAAGGAGAATGCGCAGGGCTACCTGGATATAGCCGAGGTGATACTGCTCGCCTTCGATACGAAGGGCACGATAAGCCTTTTAAACCGCAAGGGTTATCAGCTCTTGGGCTACGAGCCGGGCGAACTTGAGGGAAAGAACTGGTTCGAGCTTTGCGTCCCCCCGGATGCGCGGCCAGGGCTCCTTGCGAAATTTGAGGATATATTCTCCGGCCGCGAGCGCCTCTACGAGGAGAATGAGAACGAGGTGCTCACGAAGAGCGGGCGCCGCAGGCTCATTTCCTGGCGCAATGCGGTGATCAGGGACGCATCCGGCGCCATAATCGGCGGCTTGAGCTCCGGCCTCGATATTACGGAATCCAAGAAAGCCGACCTCCTGCTGGCGGCCTACCGCGAACATCTCGAGGTGTTGGTACGGGAACGCACCATCGAGCTCGAGCAGGCGCGCAACGCCGCGGAGGATGCCTATAAGGCTAAGAGCGTATTCTTGGCCAATATGAGCCATGAGATACGCACGCCTATGAACGCCGTGCTCGGCTTTGCCCAGCTGCTTATCAGCGATCCGACGCTGAGCGAGGATACGGTTGACATGGTGCGCATCATTCACCATAGCGGCGAGCATCTTTTGTCCATCATCAATAATATCCTGGAAATGTCCCGCATAGAGGCGGGAAAGACGAGCGTGAACCTTGAGCCTTGCCGGCTGGACGCCATGTTGCGGGACATGGTGGCCATGTTCATGATCGAGGCCAAGGATAAGGGCCTCTGCCTTGAGCTGGATGTGGATAAGGCTTTGCCTATAGAGATAATGAGCGATATGGGCAAGCTGCGGCAGATACTGATCAACCTTATAGGCAATGCCATCAAGTTCACGCTAACTGGCGGCATCCGCTTGCGCGCTTCCATGCCCGAGCCTGGACTCTTCCAAATAGACGTGGAGGATACGGGCATAGGCATACCCTCCGACGAAATGGATCGCCTTTTTATGCCCTTTGAGCGCACGAGCATAGGCCAGAAGACCGCGAACGGCACGGGCTTAGGTTTGGCGATAAGCAGGAGCCACGCGCTGCTGCTCGGCGGCGATATACGCGTAGCCTGGTCTTCAGAGACGGGCAGCTGCTTCAGTTTCCAGTTCCGTGCTCAGAGCGTAGCCGAAGCGGCGCCGGAAGCGGGCAGGTAAGCGAGGAAGGAGTCCTAGGCTCCGCGCGCCCGGGCTAGTATGCATGCCCCTTCTTCCGCGCCGCCGAGGCGGGAAAGCGCGCGCAGCCGCGGGCAGCGTTTCCTAAGCTGATCGGCGGCGAGCGCCCGCAGGGTTTCATTGTTATCGAGGAGCCCCCCAAAGAGGG
>JBFZES010000328.1:0-4623 GCA_041306725.1 Spirochaetaceae bacterium
TGGCGAAGGACTCCTTAGCCTTGGCGGGGTCATAGAAGTTGCCGCGAGCCTTCAGGTCCTTTACGGCCTTGTAGTCGGTATAATCGGTTCCCGCCTCGTCGAAGATCACGTCTTCGGGCACGACGGTGTTGCGAAGCAGGCCGGAGGGGTTGTAGGGGTCGTAGAGCTCGAGGAGCTTTACGCGGTCTATGCCGTAATACAGGGCCTTGCGGAAGTTCTCGTTGTTGACGAAGGCCTTGAACTCGGGGTTGGAGCTGGTGAAGTTCTGTATGAACCAGTAGGTAACGCTGGAGGTCTCGGCGGGGTACACGAACTTGGCCCAATTGCCGCCCTCGAGCGCCTTTACTTGATCGGCCTGGAGGCTGGTGGCCGAGAGCTCCCCGCGGGTGAACATCTGCACGCTTATGGTGGGGTCGGCCACTTTCTGCATGCTGATGGTCTTCACGAGCACCTTGGAGGCGTCCCAGTACTGGTCGTTCTTCTGCAGCACGATCTGCTTGTCGCGCTGCCAGTCTGACAGGTAGTAGGCGCCGGAGTACAGGAGGCGCTCCTTGGAGGTGCCGAAGTCCTGGAGGCCTACCTGGTCCATGAAGGCCTTCTCCACGGGGAAGAAGAGCTCGGTGACGAGGTAGGACAGGAAGTAGGGCGTGGGGCTGGCGAGCCTGTAGATCACGGTGTACTGGTCGGGCGCGCTTATGCCCACGTCCTTGCCGAACGAGGCAAGGGCTTCTTCCCGCGTCTTGCCTATGTTCACGCCGTCGTCGAAGTCCAACAGGTCATAGTAGTAGTTGTTGAGGCCGGCTATCACCTTGCGTATCGTCGATACGTTCTTGATGCCGTTCTTGGGGTCGGCGACGTAGCGGAGGCCTTCCACGAAATCGTCGGAAGTCACTTCCCACTGGCTGGGCTTGCCCGCGGCGTCTATCCACTTGACGCCCTTGCGCAGGGTGAAGGTCCACTCCTTGTAATCCGGGCTATGGCTCCAGGACTCGGCGAGCGAAGGCGCATAGCGGCCGAAGCGGTCGTTCTCTACGAGGCCGTCCTGCGTGTTGGCCGCTACCCGCTGCGAGGTAGAGTCCAGGAGCAGGAAATAGTTGAGGGTTTTGGCCTCGGTAATGTAGGTGGTCGCGTAGCGGTCGACGAGCTTGCGCTCTCCTCCGCAGGACGCGAGCGCAAAGAGCGCGAGGGCCGCCGCCGCCAGGGCCAGGGCCCTTATGCTGGTACGTTTCATGGAATGCTCCTCCTTGGGTTCCGTGCTCAGGGTCCGCGCGGCCCTTGTTCGCGGCGCGTTAAGCGGACTTCTTAACTAATAAGCAAGAGCCGTACCATCCTGGCAAAAATTACGCATACTCGGCGCTTATTTTTATAGCCAACGGTATAAGGTCGATATAGGCGCGCTGAAAGGCCACGCGGCCGTCCGCGGCCAGCCAGGCTGATGAGAGCCCTGCCTGCTTCGCGAAGCGTAGCTCCCAGCCTTGGCTTTGCCCGTCCAGCTCCTCTATCAGGTAGCCCTGAACGTAGGGCCGGCCCCGCGCGTCGCGCTTGAGCAGGGTTTCGTCGTTGTCGAAGAGGAGGCGGCCGCAGAAGGAGGCCAGGTCGCCGTAGGGCGATAAGGGGCCAGATGCGCAGGGCGCGGGCAGGGCGAAGGCGGGCGGCAGCTCGGACAGCGGGCTCTTGCCTATGAAAACGGGCTGCCTGGCGGAGGCGTCCCAGCGGTCGCCGGGCAGAAGGCAGTGCAAGGCCAGGCCGCGGATAGGCGCCCGCATGGCGCGGTCCGTCGCCGGCGAGGTGGAGCCGGTCGCCGCGTTTGCGGCGGGCTTGGCCTCGGCGGCTTCGGTCGCCTCCTGGCTATCCACTATGTAGACGCCCCCTGAGCCGAGCACTTCGAAGGAGCCCGTTGCGGCGTCGCAGAGCATGGCGCTGTCCTCCGATACCCCGAAACCCAGCTTTCTGCCTTGAGGATCGTCTAAAACCGCGCGTATGAGGCGCCCTAGGCGAGCGCGGGCGTCAAAATGCTGGTCTATGATGCCCTGGGCGTAGAAGCCAAGGCCCTTGGCCGTCCATAAGGCCCGGTCGATCTCGCTGTAACCCGGCTCGTTGGCCCGAGGCAGGGATAAGGCCCCAAAGCTAGTGCCCCCGCCTATCATGGGGTCGCTCATGACGGCGGCGCCCGCGCTCGTGCCGCCCAGGGCCGCGCCTAAGCCCAAGCGGGAGCGGAGGGCCGTCAAGAGCGGGCTGTCGCCGCCGTCCGGGCGCAAGAGCAGGCGGGTTATGGCGTTCTGGTCGCCTCCCGGCATCCAAATCCCGTCCGCCGCCATCGCTGTGTCGATGACCTCGCGATTGTATGCGCCGTTTTTCCAGCCGGGCTTTGCCTCGGAAACCTCAAGCGTCCGTATGGCGTCCTCGCGGGCGCCGGCCAGGACTAGCTGCTTACGGGCCCGCGCTATGCTGCGCTCGGGCTCGGCGGTGGCCGCGGGCAAGATGGCGAAGCGTTTATCCGGCCCGCCCGCCGCGCTGACGAAGCGCGAAAAGATGGCGCTTTCATGCGCCTCGAGCGCGCCGCCGGCTATGACCAGCGATCCTGTATGCATAGTGTACTCCGATATAATTGGCTATAAATGGTTAATAGGCGCCATATGGCCAATAAAGACCATTTTAGTACTGGATGGCCAAAGCGCATTATGACGCCTTAAAGCGCGCCAACGAGCTTGCGGCCGGCCTGGGTAAGGCGCGTGCCGCCCCTGCCCCGGTTGGATTCCAGGTAACCGCGTGCGCCCAGGCGCTCCATTGCCGCTCGCGCGCTGCCTGGCCCTAGGAGGAAGCCCTGCGCCTTTGCGCGCTCAGCAACCGCCATCCTGCCCACGGAGCCGCCCCTGGCCTCGAAGTCGGCGACGGTGGCCAGCACGAAGCGCTCTATATCGTCCAGGCCCTGAGCCGCGGCGGCCGCGGCGGGGTCTCCGCCATCGAGGGGGGCCTGTCCCCGGAACCGATTCGAGACCAGGCTGTAGGCCGGCGAGCGTCTGAAACCCGGAGCCTGCGCAGGCGAGGCGCTGGCGAAGTAGGCGGGCTCGGGCAGGTCGGCCATGGCGAGCTTAGGCCCGTCCCGCACGGCCAGCATGTAGCTGAGCGCGTTGCGCAGCTCGCGCACGTTGCCCGGCCAGTCCCTTGCGGAAAGCGCGTCGAGCACGTCCTGGTCGACCACCAGCTCGCGCGCGCCTTCCAGATTCAAAAAGCGCTGGATAAGGGCGGGTATGTCCTGGGCCCGCTCGCGGAGCGAGGGTATGCGTATCCAGCCCATCTTCAGCCTAAAGTAGAGGTCTTCGCGGAAGAGGCCCACCCGCGATTTTTCCAGCAGGTCTTCCTTGGTGGCGGTAATGATGCGCACGTCCACGTGCTTGATATCGGCGCCGCCCACGCGCATGACTTCCTTCTCCTGGAGCACGCGGAGGAGGCGGGTCTGCACCTTCGCCGATATGTTGCCTATTTCGTCGAGGAAGAGCGTGCCGCCGTCCGCCAGCTCGAAGAGACCGGCCTTGCCCCCCTTGCGCGCGCCGGTAAAGGCGCCTTCCTCGTAGCCGAAGAGCTCGCTCTCGATAAGGTCGTCGGAGAGGGCGCCTAGGTCCACCGCGAGGAAGGGGCCCTGGGCGCGGGCGCTGGCGGCGTGTATGGCGGAGGCGAAGAGCTCTTTGCCCGTGCCGCTTTCGCCGTTTATCAGGATGGACAGCTCGGTGCCCGCGAGGCGCGCGGCTATGCGCTTGGCGCGGCGCAGGCTCTCGCTCTCGCCCACGATGTCTTCCATGGCCCACTTGGCCACGTGGCCGCGCCGGCGGTACTCGCGGCCGAGCCTGGCGGCCTCCGCCGCCTCGTCGCCCTCGCCGCGGAATACCGCCACGGTGTGGCCGCCCTCGCCAAGGTCGAAGCGCCGCACCACGACGGGGCCGGAGGGCAGCTTGAACACCGCCTCGTCCTCGCCGCAGCGGCAGTCCAGGAATTCCAGCAGTTCCCGCTGGCGTATGATGGCGGCAAGGGTGCCGCCCACCGCCGCGCCGGGCCGCAGGGACAAAAGCTCGCGCAGCTCCTCGTTGCATACCGATACCCTGCCGCCCTGGTCGTATACCAGGATGCCGTGGCGCAGGCTGTCTATGACCGAGCCTAGGTGCCCGGACAGGCGGCGCGCCTGCTCGTTGGAGCGCGCGAGGCGGCGGGCCAGGCTTACTATCTTAGCCAGGTAACGGCGCGAATACTGGCCTAATTCCACGTTGGCTATGCCGAGCCTGCCTAAGATCTCCGCTATGGTGCCGAAGTCGTATATGCGCACGCCTATGTCTATGACGGCTTCTATGCCGGGCGGCACGAGCTCGGGCTCGCCCGCTACCACGGCGAGGCGATAGTCGGGAGGCGGCGGGGGCAGTCCCGGATGCCAGGGCAGCCAGGCTATGGCGTCGAGGCCCAGGTCAAGGAGGCTGTCCACGCATTCGCGGGCGGTTTCGGGCCGGTCGTTTACGAAGAGGGCCTTGGTGCCCGGCGGCAGGGCCACCACGCTTTCGAGCGCCTCGCAGTCCACGATGCGCCGCGATATGATGGGGTCGGCGTCGGCGGACAGATAGCCGAGCTCCACGAGCT